>DAINBW010000043.1:4615-10833 GCA_036732745.1 Spirochaetales bacterium
CCGCCGGTGCCCGCGGCGCCGTCGCCCGCGCCGCCGACCGCGTTGCCCGCGCCACTAGCTCCGGCGCCGGTACCGGGCGCGAGTCCCTCCCGCGCGGCGAGGAGGGCGGCGGCGAGGAGGGGACTCGCGACCAAGGCGCGGGGCGCGGCCTCCGGCCCCTCGGCGAAGAAGGCTCCGGCCTTCTCGAAAAGGACGGAGGGGCCGCGATCCAGGGGGATGGGGGCGGAGCTGACGGATCGGGGGAAGGGCCGGCGGCGGAGCGGCAGGCGGCCGAGCTCCCGGGCGAGTTCCGGGCGCGCGGCGGCGAAGGCCTCGTCGAGGCCGACGAAGGCGCGCGGCTCCGCGGCGCAACCCGAAAAGGCGGCGAGGGGAAGGGCGACCGCCGCCGCGAAGGCGGCCAGCCGCGCGCGGGGGCGTTGTTGCGCGATGTTCGGCACGAGGGCATCCTAACGCGCGGCCTCGCCTTCCGCAATCGGGAGGCGGCGGCCCTTGACTCCTTGCCCCCGCCCTCCCTAAGATTACTCGATAGCATATTGCCCATCTGCAAGGAGAAGCCCATGACCAGCTACAAGGAGCTCGGACTCGTCAACACCGTCGAGCTCTTCAAGAAAGCCGTGACGGGCGGCTACGCCCTCCCCGCCTATAACTTCAACAACATGGAGCAGCTGCAGGCCATCATCCAGGCCTGCGTGGAGACCAAGAGCCCCGTCATCCTCCAGGTCTCCGCCGGCGCGCGCAAGTACGCGAACCAGACCATGCTCCAGTACATGGCCAAGGGCGCCGTCGAGTACGCCAAGGAGCTCGGCTGCGACATCCCGATCGTCCTCCACCTCGACCACGGCGACAGCTTCGAGATCTGCAAGAGCTGCATCGAGTCCGGGTTCTCCTCGGTCATGATCGACGGCTCCCACCTGCCCTACGACGAGAACGTGGCGCTCACCCGCAAGGTCTGCGAGTTCGCCCACTCCCAGAAGGACTACGTCTCCGTCGAGGGCGAGCTCGGCGTGCTCGCGGGCGTCGAGGACGAGGTCTCCGCGGAGCACTCGAACTACACCCAGCCCGAGGAAGTCCAGGATTTCGTCAAGAAGACCGGCGTCGATTCCCTCGCCATCTCCATCGGCACCAGCCACGGCCGGACCAAGTTCAAGCCCGAGCAGTGCACCAAGACCGCCGACGGCGTGCTGATCCCCCCGCCCCTCCGCTTCGACATCCTCCAGGAGATCGAGAAGCGCCTGCCCGGCTTCCCCATCGTCCTCCACGGCTCCTCGAGCGTGCCCATCGAGTACGTGAAGATCATCGAGCAGTACGGCGGCAAGATGAAGGACTCCGTCGGCATCCCCGAGGAGCAGCTCCGCAAGGCCGCGAAGAGCGCCGTCTGCAAGATCAACATCGACTCCGACGGCCGCCTCGCGATGACCGCCATGATCCGCAAGGTCTTCTCCGAGAAGCCGGACGAGTTCGATCCCCGCAAGTACCTCGGTCCCGCCCGCGACGAGCTCAAGAAGCTCTACGCGCACAAGAACCAGGAAGTCCTCGGTTCGGCCGGCAAGGCCTGAAGTCCGGCGGGCCCTTCGGGGTTCCGCGGGCATGAAAAAGCCGCCCTCGCAAGGGGCGGCTTTTCGTATCCGGCGGGGCGCGCCGCGGGCCGTTTAGGCCGAGGGCGGGCGCTTGGCCACGCGGGGATAGCCGTAAAAGAAGGCCAGGGCGGCGAGGATTCCGGCCAGGAGCAGGGCCAGGGGCCAAAAGCGGGCCAGGTAGAGCCAGCGGACCGCGCCGGCGGCCAGGCTGAATAGCAGGGCTTGGAGGATCGGCAGGAGGCGCCGGGCGCCGTATTCCTCGACCACGTCAAAGACCGCGGCGGGCGCGGCCAGGGCCGTGGCGCAGATGAGGACGGGCAGGACGAGGGTCTCGTAGGAGCCCGGATTGCCCCAGATCACGGCCATTTCGCCGAGGCCGGCCGGCGCCAGGGCTCCGGCGTAGAAGGCGGCCATGCGGCGCTCGGCGGCTCCCGCGGGGAGCCTTTCGCGGTAGCGGTAGAAGACCCCGTAGGCAAGCGCCGGGACGAGGGCGTAGGGCAGGAAGCGGGCGGCCCATTCGTGGAAGAGGAGGAGCGGCGATCCCCAGGCCGCGGGCACGAGGTTTCCAAGGAGGCGCGCGAGGAGCCAGGTCGGGATCGCGGCGACGAGGCCCCGAAGGATCGCCCGCCTGACCGTCTCCGTTTCCTCGGCCGAGTAGGCCAGGACGAAGAGGAGGAGGGCGCCGAGCGGCAACGCGAGGATCAGGAAGAGGTACATGCGAAAGAAGTTAGCACGGCCTCCGGGGCGCCTTCAAGGACCGCCGTGCCTTCCTTCAAAGGGAGAGGAGGTCGAGATGGTCGCCGGCGATGGTCGCGCGCTTGCGCGCCTGCTCGGAGAAGGCCGCCAGCCTGATCGCCGCGTTTTGGTCGATGGGCGCGGCGGCCGCGGCCAAGGCGGCGAAGAGTTCCCGGTCGGCCGCCTCGGCGTCGCGGAGGTAGGAGAGGAAGGCGCTCGGCTCCGCCTCGGCGCCCGGCGGCAGGGTTTGCTGCGCGAGGAGGGCCTCTTCCAGGTCGAGGCGGGCGTCCGCGAGCGGGCCGGGCAGGGCGGCGAGCATGTCCTGGAGCGAGGCGCCCAGTTCGCGGCGTTGGTCCGCGGCGGAAGCCGCCACGTTGGCGACGGCCCGCGAGAGGAGGCGGTGCGCCGAACTCTTGTAGGCGGCGGCCAGGATGTCGTTCCGGCGCCGGGCCGCGGCGAGGGCCGTGCCCATGGTCGTATTCGTCATGCCATAAGTTTATATGCCCTTGAAATTTATGTCAAACTATACTATATCGGAGCATCGCGCATCGATCCCGCCGGAATTTCCGCCGGGACCGCTCCGCAAGACGCCCGCCTCCAGGCCCTCATGCCCCCGTTTCGGCTCCTTTCGAGCTCTGGACGAGGATGGAAGGCCTATGCTACAATAGCGCCTATAGTTCCGCTCGAGCGGACTATTCCGCGGCAGGCGATCCACGCGCCGCGGAATGCGCCGAAGGAGGTCAGTTGGCAGACAAAGACTTGCGGATCAATGAACAGATCCGCGTCCGCGAGGTGCGTCTAATCGACGACAAGGGCGAGCAGCGGGGCATCGTCTCCACGCTCGAGGCCATCAAGCTCGCCAAAGAGGTCGGTCTCGATCTGGTCGAGGTCGCGCCGCAGTCGATTCCGCCCGTGTGCAAGCTGCTCAACTACGGCAAGTTCAAGTTCGAGCAGGAAAAGAAGATCAAGGATTCCCGGAAGAAGGTGAAAGGCGGAGAGCTCAAGGAGATCCGCATGCAGCCCAAAATCGCGAGCCATGACCTCGACTTCAAGGCGAAGCACGTACGCGGCTTCCTCGAAGAGGGCAACAAGGTCAAGGTCACGATCCGCTTCCGCGGCCGCGAACTCGCGCACACCGAGCGCGGCGAGGACGTCCTCAAGGCGGTTCTCGCCAGGATCGAGGGCTATTACATCATGGAGAAGACCCCTTCCATGGAGGGTCGCTTCATGTCCATGGTGCTCAGCCCGAAGGCTTCGATCATCAAGAAGTCAGCCGAGGAGGCCGCAGCGGCCGCCGAGGCGCCCGCTCAGGCCCCCGCTCCGGCGCCCGCTCCCGCGTCCGCGCCAGGAGAGGCATGAGACGGATATATCAAGGGAAGGACGGATCAACATGCCCAAGATGAAGACGAAGAAGGCCGCCGCCAAGCGCTTTACGCTGACGGCCTCCGGCAAGGTGAAGTACAAGAAGATGAACCTTCGCCATATCCTCACCAAGAAGTCGACGAAGCGCAAGAGAAACCTCCGCAAGGCCGGTTTCGTCGATCCCGTCGCCACCTACGCCATCAAGAAGACCCTTCTCCCCTACGGTTGAGAAGCGTCGTCTGATACAGCGAGCGCGATCGCCCCTCGGGGCCGACGCGTAGGCTCGCGAGTCGAGGCGTCGATGATTCGACGGCTCGCGGGGCCGCGACCGGGACTCCTGTCCGGCGAGGCCTTCAGCGCGGTTCCGTTTTTGGAAGCCGCCTATACCCAACGAGGAGAACGAACATGCCGAGAGCAGTAGCCGGTACCAAGCGCAAGGATCATCGCAAAAAGATCCTCAAGATCACGAAGGGCTTCTGGGGTCGCCGCCACTCCAACTACAAGGTCGCCAAGGACGCCGCCGCCAAGGCCCTGTCCTACTCCTACCGCGACCGCCGCGACCGGAAGGGCACCTTCCGCCAGCTCTGGATCGCCCGCATCAACGCGGCCGTCCGCGCCGAGGACATGACCTACAGCCGCTTCATCGAGGGTCTCGCCAAGGCCGAGGTCAAGGTCGACCGCAAGATGCTCGCCGACATGGCCGTCCGTGATCCCGCGGGCTTCAAGGCCGTCGTCGAGAAGGCCAAGGCCGCCCTCAAGAACTGAGACAGGAATGATCAGCGTCGAGCAGGTCCGCGCCCTCGAAGAGCGGGTTGAAAAGGCGATAGCCTACATAGCCGCGCTTCGGGCGGAGAACGGCGAGCTCAAGCGCAGGCTCGAAAAGGCCGAGGGCGACCTCGGCCGCGCCGAGTCCCGCGCCGCCGAACTCGAGGCCGCGGCGGAGAGCTTCCGCCACGACCAGGCCCGCATCGAGGAGGGCATCGTGCATGCCCTCGAAAAGCTCGACGCTTTTGAAGATCTCGTGGTCCGCGCGGCCGAACCCCAGGCTCGCGAGCCTGTGGCTCAGGCCCCGCGGACTCACGTCGTACCCCCGGCTCCGGCCGCGGCTAGTCCCGCCGCCAGACCCGCGCCCCTTTCCCCGCCCGCTTCAACCCAGGCCGCTCCGGCCGTTCCGGCCGCCGAGCCCCTTCCCTCCGAGTCCCTGTCCGTCGCCGCCTCCCCGGCCGCGGAACCGGAGGCGCGCGTCGCCGACGAGCTCTCCGACGAGGAGCTTGAAGCGGCCACCGCTCCCGAGGCCCCCGCCCGGACCGAGCCCACCGAGCCAGCCGCGGCACCCCCCGTCCAGCCCGGTGTCGCCTCCGTCGCGGCCAAGCCGGCTCCGGCCGCCCCCGCGGCTCCCCCGCCGAACGAACTCGACATTTTCTAGGCGGCGCGCGAGGCTATGGCCGTCCAGCTCGTGACGATAGAGGTTCTCGGCGCTTCCTTCGCTGTCCAGACGGACGAAACCCGCGAATACATGGAAACCCTCCTCGCCGAGCTCGAGCGTCGTCTCGACTCCCTGCGCACGGCTACCCGGGTCGCCGATCCCCTGAAGCTGTCCATCCTCGCCAACATCACCATGCTCGACGAACTGGCGCGCCTGCGCCGGCAGGTCGGCGCGAACCAGGCCTCCGACGAGCTCGGCCGCCTGGCGGAGCGGCTCATCGGCAGGCTCGACGAGGAACTCGGGGCCGCCGAGGCCGCGGAAACCGAGGCCGACGAAGGCCACGGCGAAGCCCCGGGCGAGGCCGCGGGAGCGGGCCAGGCTCGGGACTGATCCCAAAGCACGATACGATCCGGCTTTAGCCCCCGCCGGAGGGCCTTGATCGCCTCCGGCCGCTCCGATATACTTACAGCCCATACAACGCAAGAGGAGCCCGGCATGATTATGCCTCTCGAGCAGCTCATCGAATACGACACCAACAGCTACGAACTCACCGTCGCCGTCACCCACCGCGCCTACCAGCTCGCGGTGATCAAGGGCCCCGAGGTCGAGAAGTACAATAGCAAGGTCGTCTCCCTCGCGACCCGGCAGATCTTCACCAAGCAGGTTGAGTACAAACTCCTCGACTAGGATTCCGGTCCTCGTCCTCGCGGGGCCCACGGCCTCCGGGAAGACGGATCTTCTCCTCGAACTGTTCGGCGGCGGCGGGCCTTGGGGCCTTCCAGCCGCCGAAGTCGTCAGCGCGGATTCCATGCAGGCCTACCGCGGCATGGACATCGGCACGGCCAAGCCCGACGCGGCCCTCCGGGCCGCCCTTCCGCACCGCCTCGTCGACATTCTCGATCCCTCGGAAACCTACAGCGCCGGCGATTTCGTCCGGCTCGCCGACGAGGCCTGCGGGGACATCGCCGCCGCCGGCCGCCTGCCCGTCGTGGCCGGCGGGACGGGCTTCTACATCCGGAACTTCATCCTCGGCCTGCCGACCGCGCCGACCGCCGACCCCGCGGTCCGCGCCGGCGTAGCCGCCGACCTCGTCGCGCGCGGCATCGAGGCCCTCCGCG
>DAINBW010000044.1:0-7162 GCA_036732745.1 Spirochaetales bacterium
GGGCCGAGGCCGAAAACCGCGGGCGCCTGGCCACCGAACCGGCCGGCGGCCAAGGTCGTCAGGCCGAGCACGAGCGGACCGGCCGTGGCGATCGCCGTGGCGGCCCCGACGAGGCGCCAGAGCAACTTTTCCTTGAACCGGAACACCAGGACTCCCCTGAAGGCGGCGATCGCGGCGTCGTCCTCCGCGCCCATGAGCCGCCGCGCCTCCTCGGGCCCGAGGGGCGGGAGGGGCCATTCGAGCCAGCGGCGGCCCTCCGGATAGCCCGGCGCGCCGGCCGGCGGCGGCGCGGCCTTGGGCAGGCGCTCGGCGTCGTCGAGGCCGAGCGGCACGTCGAGGCGCACTCCCTCCTCGAGAAGTCGACGCCGCGCGTTCCGCTGGCCGAGGGTCGCCCCGAGGAGGGGAATGAGGTTGGGATTGCGGAGCGACATGACGCGGCAGGGTTTTTTCGCGAGGGCGTGGAGGACCATGTGCGGCGCGTTGGGGAGGGGCATGCAGCCGTCCACGAAACGGTCCATGTCCGGCGCCAGGCGACGGGCGCAGGCGCCGATGGCGGCCTTGCGGCCGACCAGGGCGCGGATCGCCGCCTCGTCGTAGGCCTTGCCCTCGGCGTCGTACCAGCGTCGTCCGCCGTCGACCTTGACGCCGCCGCCGAGGACGAGGACGACCGGCCGGTCGATGGAGAGTCCTTCGGCCTCGAACATGGAAAAGGCGAAGCGCGTCGTGGCGACGCAGCCGCCCCGGCACGAGGCCTCGAGGCGCCGCGTGAGTTCCGCGCCGCCCGCCGCGCCGCCCGGCCCGCCGGTGGTGCCGGCGGTGCTGGCGGTGCCGGTCTGGGCGACCGTACCGGTGGCGCCCGCGGCGCCGGCCACGTCAGCCGCGCCGGCCAGGCCCCCCTCGAGGCCGACGAGGATCGTTGCCAGGGGGAAGCGGCGCCGGACGCGCTCCGACAGGAGCGACCAGTCGGCGGGCCGGAAGGCGACGGGGGTCGCGCCGCCCAGGGCTGGATCGCCGCCGGGGCCGAAGCCCCGCGCCAGGACGCGCGCCGGTTCGGCCGAGCCGAAGCCGAGCTCGTCGGCGACGCGCATGAGCTCGATCCCGGCGGGATCGAAGCCCATGAGCCGCGTGGCGGCGCGGTCGGTCTCCACGGGGTGGTCGCCCGCGATGACGAAACGCGAGTCCACGGGATCGACCGGCGCCGGGCACTCGCCCTCGCCGCCGACCACGCCGTCGATGAGGACGAGGTCGGGGCGGAAGAGATAGAGCATCTCCACGAGCTTGCGGTCGATGGCGTAGTGATGGCTCCGTTGCCGGAGGTTGTAGGGTATGACGCCCATCGCGTTCTTGAAGCCGAGCGTGACGCCCGTGTAGAGGTTGGTCTTGAGCTTGGGCACCGAGACGTAGGCGGCCTCGCCGCGGACGACGGCGGAGAAGGCGCGTGGGACCAGGATCTCCCGCTGGACGCGGGCCTCGGGCAGGAAGTAGCGGTCGACGGGGCTTTCCTCGAGGGCGAGGAGCTCGCAGCCGCGCCGCCTGGCCAGGCGGTCCACGCCGGCGACCTTGAAGGAGCCGCGCGTCGGGGCGCCGCGTCCCGAGGACTCGACGATGGCGACCGAGGAGGCGCGGAGCGAAATCCATTCGACGGCCGCGTCGAGGACGCGCGGGTCGGTGCTCTCGGGATAGGTCCGGCGCTCGAGGCCCATGCGATGGTAGACGGTGACGAGGTTCGGCTTGACGAGGACGCGCCGGCCGGCCAGGCGGAGGCCGCCCGCCGTCTCCGCCTCGAGGCGGTCGAGGGCGGCGAAGACGGCGCGCCGGATCTCCGCCACCTCGGGGCGGGCTTCCCAGGCGGCCGTGCCGTAGCCGCGGGGGAGGGCGGCGCAGTCGGGAAGGTAGTCCCCCGAGGCGAGTTTTTCGACGACGACGACGGCCATGCTCAGGCCCCATTCCGCGCCGCGGAGGCGTCCGCGGCCGAGGCGGCGTCGCCCGGGTAGGCGGCGCCTTGGGCGGCGTCGCGCATCGCGACGGCGGAGACGGGGCAGGCCCGCTCGCAGGCGCCGCAGCCGATGCAGGCCGACTCGGGGGAAAGGCGGGGCTTGGCGTGGGGGCCGCCGCCGGGGACGAGCTCGAGCGCGACGCAGGAGACGGGGCAGTCCTCCGCGCAGGCGGCGCAGGAGACGCAGGCGCGATGGTCGAAAGAGGGCAGGCGCCTAGCGGCCATGGCGGGCCTCCAATTCCGCGAGGCCGAGCCCCGCGAGGGTCGCGGGGGAGGGGCGGCCTTCCGGCCAACCGATCTCCTCCCAATAACCGCGGGCGAGGGCCTCGAGGGGCACGCTCCGCCCGCGGTTGGCGCCCGCCTCCTTGGGCGGGCGCCCGAGGGCCCGGGCCGCGGGGACGACGTCCTTGGGCTCGATACCCTCGCGGAGGCTGAAGAGCTGGCGCAGGGTCTGGATGCGGCGGCCCGCCTCCAGGTAGTCCTCCGGGCTCCGTCGCCAGCCGGTCGCCGCGTCCAGGGTTTCGAAGAAGCGGAGCCGGTCCGCGCCGTAGAGCGAGCCGAAGAGGCAGAGGCCGGCGCCGTTGAAGAGCGAAATGAAGTCGGAGGAGAGGACCGCGGCGCGGGCCGCTTCCGGCCCCGTTTCGAAGGCGCGGTCCTTCCGCTCGAGGAGGGGCGGCTTGGGCGCGCCGGGCACGCGGGTCCAGAGGCGGAACATGCCGTAGTAGAGGCGGCAGCCGACGGTGTGCTTGCCCGGCGCGGGATCGACGGCGGCGTGGAGCGCGAAGCCCGGGTCGTTGCGGGGGTCGTGCATCGCGAGCTCCTGGCCGCCGGAATGGACGGCGGCCTCCAGCGCGGCGGCGCCTGGCCCGCCGGCGGGGCCGAGGCGGAGGGCTGCTTGCCTGACGCCGTCGGCGAAGACGGCGCCGAGGCCCTCGCGCGCGATCATCAACCGGAGGAGTCCTTCCGCCCCGGCGGCCGAACCCCAGCGAAGCTCAAGATCGCCCAACGCGTCCTTTGGCAGGGCGCCGCTTTCGGCCAGCTCGATGGCCATGGCGATGGAGGCGCCGGCGGAGATCGTGTCGAGGCCGGCGCGGTTCATCGCGTCGTTCATGCGGAACACGGCCTCGAGGTCGTCGCAGAGGAGGAGGCCGGAAAGGGCCAGCACGGTTTCGTATTCTGGCTTGTGGGTCTCGCGGCCCGCGACGCGGCAGAGGCCGCCGCAACCCGTGGGGCAGGAATAGCAGTGGTAGGCGCGCTCCTGCCGCTCGAGCACGCGGGCCGGATCGATGGCGCGGGAGCGCCGCGCCGGATAGTCGCGTTCGGAGCCCTTCCAGTTCTTGAGGGGCGCGTCCCCCCACTCGACGGAGAGGCGGTTCATGCCGGCGGTGCCGAGCCGCCCGAGGACGGCGCCGAAGAGGAAGCCGTCGAAGCGCAGGTTCCAGGGCAGCTTGCGGAGGAGGACGCCGCCGAGCCTGAGGAGGCCGGTGGGCGGCAGGGGGAAGGCGTGGACGCTCTTCGCGAAGGCGAGGGAGTTCGCCTTGACGGCGGCCCGGTCGGCGCAGGGGATGGGCTTGGAGCCGGCGACGACGAGGGCCTTGAGGCGCTTGGAGCCCATCACGGCGCCGACGCCGGAACGCGCGGCGATGCGGCCGCCGTCGGTGACGATCCCGGAGATGAGGGAGCGGTTTTCGCCGGCGGGGCCGATGGCGGCGACCGAGGGCCGCTTCTTGCCGCCCGCGTCGGCGAAGCCGGCGACCAAGGCCGCCTCGGTTTCGATCGCGTCGAGGCCCCAGAGGGCGGTGGCGTCGCGGAGGACGGCGCCGGAGTTGCCGATCTCGAGGTAGGCCGGCTTCTCCGAGACGCCGCGGACGAAGACCGCGTCATAGCCGCAGCGCTTGATGGCCGGGGCCAGCGTGCCGCCGCAGTTCGCGTCGCCCCAGCCGCCCGTGAGCGGCGACTTGCAGACGGCCATCCAGCGGCCGGTGAAGAGGCTGCCCGAGCCCGTGAGGAGTCCCGGCACGAAACCGAGGATCGCCTCGCTCCCGAGGGGATCCGCGCCCGCGGGCATGCGGGTGTAGAGCCACCAGGCGCCGAGGCCCAGGCCGCCGATGAAGCGCTCGTAGACTTCGTCGGGAACCGATTCCGCCTCGATCTTGCCCGACCCGAGATCGACCGTGAGGACCTTGCCGGTGTAGGACGCTGCCATATCGCCTCCGGACGAGAGTATACACCCGGGCTTTATAATTGCAAACTGCAAATAAAAGGACTATGATGGGAGAAGCGCCGACGGCCGGGAGCCCGGGCGCGAGGAGGAAGACGATGGATCGGAGAAACGCGTACATGCTTCGAGGCCGGCTTGCCCGGCGCGGCTACGACTGGTGGTGGCACTCCTTCGTCGGCGTGGACGCCGAGACCGGCGAACGGCAGCCCTTCTTCATCGAATACTACGTCGTCAACCCGGCCCTGGCGGAGGAGCGGCCCGTGCCGGGCCAGCTGCCCGCCAACAAGGCCGCGGGGAAACGGCCCTCCTACGCGATGATCAAGGCGGGACGCTGGGGCGAGGGCCGCGCGGCGCAGCTCCACAACCTCTATCCCCTGTCGGCATTTTCCGCCTCGCGGGACGCGATGGACGTCCGGATCGGCGACAGCGTCGCGACCGAGACGCGCCTGTCCGGCCGGGTCGCCCTCTCCGCGGCCGAGGCGGCCGCCCATCCCGAGTACATGTCCGACGCCGGGGAGATGAGCTGGGAGCTCGAGGCGGAGAAGGTCCTTTCCTATTCGGTCGGCTGGGGCACGAGCGCCCTGGCGCGGAGGATCGACGCCTTCCAGATGTACTGGCACGTCGCGGGGATGAAGACCCGCTACAAGGGCCGCGTCACCTTCAACGGCCGCGAGTACCGCGTGGATCCGGAGGGCTCCGCGGGCTACCAGGACAAGAACTGGGGCCGCGACTACACGAGCCCCTGGATCTGGCTCAACTGCAACAACCTGCGGAGCGAAAAGACCGGCAAGCTCCTGGAGCGCACGAGCCTGGACCTGGGCGGCGCCCAGCCCGTGGCCTTCGGCGTCTCCCTGCCGCGCCGGCTCCTCGTGGCCTTCCACCACGAGGGCGAGTTCCACGAGTGGAACTTCTCCAAATTCTGGAAGGGCTCGCGCCAGCGCTTCGAGTGCCCGGTGACGGCCGACCGCGTGGAATGGAACGTCGACGCCGAGGATTCGCGGAGCCGCATCGAGATCCGCTTCTCCTGCCCGCGCGCGACGATGCTCAACGTGAACTACGAGAATCCCGACGGGGAGAAGCGGCACAACGCGCTCTGGAACGGCGGCTACGCCTCGGGGACCGTCCGGCTCTGGAAGCGCCGCGGGCGGGGCGCCGCCTGGGAAGAGGTGGACAGCTTCCACGGCGAACTCGGCGGCTGCGAGTACGGGGAGTACGACCGCTAGCGGCGGGACGCGTCAGCGGTCGAGGGCGACGCGCTCCTCGACGCCGAGGATGCTTTCCAGCCGCTCGGCGACGAGGATGAAGGACTCGAGCTCCCGGGGAGAGAGGACGGCGGTCCGGCCGCCGATCTTGGCGAAGTTGGCCGCCTCGACGGCCTCGAGGATCTTGGCCCCCTTGGGCTCGAGCCTCGCGGAAACCGCTCGGCGGTCGCCTTCCTCCCGCTCCTTGGCGAGGTAGCCCCGCGCCTCGAGGCGCTGGGTCAGCCGGGTCGCCGAGAAGAGGGGCAGGTCGAGGGCGGCCGCGATCTCCCCCACGCGGGCGGTCTCGCGGCGGCGCAGGTACTGGAGGAGGCAGATCTCCTGGTAGCCGAGGCCGAATTCCTCGACGAGGCTCCGCTCGAAATGGTAGATGGCGCGGAGGCTCCGGTAGAGGAGTTCGTCGGCGCGGGAGCGGCGCAGGCCCGGGCCCGCGCCGTCCCCGGAGGCCGGGGGCTTACCGGGCACGGGCCCCGCCGGTGGTTTCGCGCATCGCGCGGCCCTAGAGGTCGAACCGCGGGCGGATGTCCGTCGGGATGTCCGCCAGGGCGGCGATCGCGGCCTCGAGCTCCGGCGAGGCCTTGCCGTAGCGGGCGAGGAAGGCGTCGGCCTCCGCGGGGGTGGCCGCCGCCTCAATGCGGCACAGCTCCCGGAGGAGGGCGGCGACGGAATCGCGCAGGGCCTCCGGACGGGAGACGAGCCGGCCCTTGGGGCTCCAGGACAGGACGCCGGACTCGGCGAGCCAGTTGAACTCGATGAGGTTGGCGGCGCCGTGGGCCTCGTGGAGGCCGAAGCGCATGGAGCGGAAGAGTCCGGCGACGTAGCTGTCGAGGAGCTCCCGCTCGCCGAAGGCCGGGATGCCGGAAACGCCGCCCTTCGCGAGGAGGAGGTGGAGGGCGCCCGTATCCGCCTTCGCCTCCTCGATGGCCGTGTAGCGCGCGCCGAGAGCCTGGTCGACCGGCTTGCCGTCGGCGCGGAAGGCGGGGCCGAGGCCGTGGCTCACCTCGTGGAGGAGGACGAAGAAGAAGAAGGGCTCGAAGCCCGCGGCGGAGTCGCCGAGGACGGCGCGGGAGATCGGCTCGCCGACCTTGCGGAACTTCGCCTCCATGACGTTGCGGATCATCACCTGTTTCCAGCCGACGTTGCCGCGGACCCAGGGGTCGTTCGGGAGGTTGAAGGCGGCGGCCATGACGCCCTGCCGCGCCTCGCCCGAGGAGTAGAGGAGGTCGACGACGACGATGGGCGCGAGCCCGCCGACGGCGGAGCGGGAGCCCTCCGGCAGGGGGAAGGCCGCGGCCAGCCCGGGGAGGCCGGCTTCGATGTCGCGCAACGCGCGGCCCTTCTCCGCGTCCACCGCGAAGAGCATGCCCTCGTAGGCGGCCTTGACGCCGGTCAGGGCGTCGAGGTAGACCTCGGAGGGGCCGAGGACGAGCTCGATCGGGGCGTCGCGGAGCCGGACCCAGGCGGCGTCGGCGGAGCGGTAGTCGCCTTCGACCAGGGTCTTGGCGCGGAGCTCGAGGTAGGCGGCCAGGCCCTCCGCGGAGGGGCCGTCGGCGCGGACGCGGGCCGCGGCCTCGCGGAGCGCGGCCGCCATGTCCGCGAGCTCCGCGGCGTACTTCACGTGGTAGTCGACGGCCACGAGGCCGCCGCCCTCCTCGACGACGGTGTAGTGGTCGTGGAGCCGCTCGC
>DAINBW010000044.1:7172-10829 GCA_036732745.1 Spirochaetales bacterium
GCGCGACGACGGTCGAGTTGGAGATCTTGACCAGCGCCTCCTGGAACTCCTCCGCGGAGAGGCCGGCGGGGTAGAGGGCCGCGCCGGGGCGGCGTTCGGTCGCCCCGGGGAAGGCGGGCGCGTCGCCCTCGAGGGGATTCCAGGGGCCGAGGAAAAACTCGTAGAAGTCGCGCTCCGTGCCCGCGGGGCCGGCCATGACCCGGTCGTAGGCGGCGGGCAGGCCCTCGTCGAGCTGGCGGAGGTAGATCCGGTGGAGGCCGTCGAGGGCGCGCTTGAGGCTCGGGAGGGCGTCGCGCACGCCGGGCGGGAGCCGGGAGAGGTCGGCGCCGAGGGAGGTCGGGGAAAACTTGGCGAGTACCGCCGCGGGATCCTGCATCGTATGGCTCCTTGGGAAATCGGGTCGGGTTAGAGGCCGAGCAGCTCTTTGGCGAAGCGCTCGAGGACGGGCCTGAGCGCGGGGTCGGCGGCGGCGTTGCGGAGGATGGCGTCGAGGTAGCCGCCCGGCTCGCCGGTGTCGAGGCGCTCGCCCTCCACGCGCTTGTAGGCGACCTTGCCCGCCGCGATGAGGCGGTCCAGGGCGTAGGTGTGGAAGTACTCGCCGCTCTCGTGTTTCGCCCAACCTTCCGCGAGGAGGTCGAAGAACTCCGGCGTGTAGAGGTAGCGGCCGATGGAGACCTCGTGCGAGGGCTCCTTGCCCCTGGCCGGCTTTTCGACGAAGCCGCGCACGCCCTCGCCGTCGCCCGCCGGGTCGACGACGCCGTAGCGCGACACGTCGCCGGGCTCCAGGATGGTCGCCATCACGGACTTGCCGGTGCGCGCGTAAACCTCGGCGAGCTGGCCCGCGAGGGGACGGGCGCCGACGTGGAGGTCGTCGGGATAGGCGACGACGCAGGGTTCGCCGCCGACGAAGGAGCGCACCTGGAGGAGGGCGTGGCCGGTGCCGCGCATCTCGCGCTGCCGCACGAAGAAGATGTCGGCCTCCGGCGGCGCGACGAGGCCGAGCTTGTCGGCCTTGCCCTCGCGGCGGAAGACTTCCTCGAGCTCGATCTCGCGGTCGAAATAGTCCTCGAGGCATTTCTTGCGGCGCGAGCTGATGATCGCGATCTCGCGGATGCCGGAGGCGATGAACTCCTCGACGATGTACGCGATCGAGGGTTTGGTCCCGACGGGGAGCATTTCCTTGGGGACGGTCTTGGTGACGGGGAGGAAGCGGGTGCCGTAGCCGGCAGCGACGATGACGCCTTTCATGGAGACGATGCTATATCGAAGGGAGCCGGGGCCGCAAGTACGCCGCGCCCGCCGGCGCCTCCTCCGCCCCACCCCGGCCGCGCTGAGCGGGGCGGCGCGCGCGCCGAGCGGGCGGCGAAGGGTATGCGAAGGGGCGGGGGATTGACGCCGCGGGAGCCGCGGCGTATAAATGGCAAAACACGTCATGAAAGGAGTCCTACGGCATATGACGACGCAATCCCGGCTTTTTGGCCGCGCGGTCATCGTCCGCGCCTAGAGGCTCCGCTTCCGAGGATCACCCCTCTCCTTGAGACAGCCTTAAGAGCCTCTTTGGCTCCACGCGACGGACCATGCGGCGCGCTCCCTCGGCGGGAGCCGTTCCATCGTCGGCTCGGCGGTCTTTCCATCGACGGATCTCCGAATAGCCCCGCAGCATGCCCGCGAACGCGGGCGGGAATCTTGAATGTCAGCCAACGTCCACAACGGCCTCCGCGCGAGGCTTCTTTCCCTCTTCGGCCTCTACCGCGGCCTGCCCGGCCCGATCTACACGCTGTTTCTCGCGACGGTGATCAACGGGATGGGCATCTTCGTGTTTCCCTTCCTGACCCTCTTTCTGACAAAGCGCCTAGGATGGGATCCGGCCCAGGCCGGCCGGTTCATGCTCCTTTCCTCCCTCGTCTACGTGCCCGGCACCCTCGTGGGCGGCCGCTTGGCGGACCGCTTCGGCCGCAAGAAGGTCATGCTCGTCTCGCAGGCCCTGGCGGGCCTCCTCTTCGTGCCCTGCGGCCTCCTTGTCGAATCGCCCCTCGTGCCCTGGTTCATTCTCGCGAGCCTCTTCTTCGACGGCGTCACCGATCCCGCGCGCACGGCGATGCAGACCGACCTCACGACGCCGGAAAATCGCCAGGCGGCCTTCAGCTTCCTCTATCTCGGCCACAACCTTGGCTTCGCCTTCGGGCCCCTCATCGCCGGCTTCCTCTTTTACGCCGCGCCCGCCTGGCTTTTCTGGGGCAACGCCCTGGCCATCCTCCTGGCCCTCGGCCTGGTCACGGCCCTGGTGCCGGAAACGAAGCCGTCGAAGGAGGAGGTCGACGCGACGATCGGCTCGGGCTCGACGGAGGAGGCGCACTCGGGCGGCCTCGCCTCCGCCCTCGCCTCGAGGCCCTTCCTCCTCGTCTACACGGTCCTCACGACCTTCTACGGCTTCGTCTACGCGCAGCACCGCTTCGCGCTGCCGCTGCAGACCGAAGCCTGGTTCGGCGGCGCGGGGGCGACGCTGTACGGCGGCCTCATGACCCTCAACGCCGTCCTCGTGATCGTCTTCGCGACGCCGGTCGTCGCGCTGACCAAGCGATGGAAGCCGATCTGGAACGTCTCCGCCGCGGGGTTCCTCTTCGCGGCCGGCTTCGGCATGGTGGCCTTTTCCCGCTCGCCCCTCCTGCTCTACCTTTCCACCTTCGTCTGGACCATGGGCGAGATCGTCAACGCGACGAGCGACGGCGCCTACGTGGCCAACCACACGCCGATCAGCCACCGCGGCCGTTTCCAGTCCATCCTGCCGATCATCGGCGGCACCGGCTTCGCGGTGAGCTCCGCGGTCGTGGGCCGCGTCGTCGAGCGCGCCGGCCTCGCGCCGGTCTGGCCCCTCCTGGCCCTCGTGGGGGCGGGCGCGGCCGCGAGCCTGGCCGGGCTCGGCGCGACGGAGGCGGCGCTCGGCAGGCGCTCGGCACGGCGCGCGGCGGCGGGAACCCTCGGCGACCCCGGTGGCAAGCCGCCCGCCGAGTCGATATAGTATTGGGAAGGAACGGAGGATCCATGATCGAACGCGGCGACCTGAACGGAAAAATCCTCTTCGATGACGGGGAGCACCAATTCATCTGGCTCGGCGCCGACGCCGACTACCGTCGGGGCGTCGTGCAGACCATGCAATATCTCATCGTCGACAAGGGCCGGGGCTGGCTCCTCGATCCGGGCGGGGTGCACCTCTTTTCCCGCGTCGTGGCGAGCGCCAGCCGCTACATCCCGATGGACCGGATCGAGGGCATCTTCTTCTCGCACCAGGATCCCGACGTCTCCTCGGGCATCGCCCTCTGGCTCGGCGTCACCCCGGCCAAGATCTACATCTCCGAGCTCTGGCTCCGATTCCTGCCCCATTTCGGCATCGTGGACGGCTCCCGCGTCACTTCGATCGAAGGGCTCGGCAAGGGCGTCTCCCTCGGCTCGGGCGCGCGGCTCTCTTTCGTGCCGAGTCATTTCATGCACTCGCCGGGCGCCTTCTCGCTTTACGACGAGCGGGCGAAGATCCTCTTTTCCGGGGACATCGGCGCGGCCGTCTTCCCCGACGGGCAGGAGGAGCTCTTCATCGACGACTTCAAGGCGGCCCTGCCCCACCTCGAAGGCTTCCACCGGCGCTTCATAGCCTCCAACGTC
>DAINBW010000045.1:0-10824 GCA_036732745.1 Spirochaetales bacterium
CACCGCCTCGTCCGCCCGACCTTCGCTCCGGCGGGGGAGGGCGGCCCCCTCCCGCCCCTGGAGGCGGAGGACGGCCGCTTCCTGCCCTGCGCCTGGGACTGCGAGCGCCTCGGGCTGCGCTACGCCCCCTTGGATTTCTCGCTGGCCGAAAGCGCGGCCGTCCTCTTCGGCTCCAACATGGGCGGCAAGACCGTGGCGCTCGAAAGCCTCGTCTTCCTCCAGGTCCTGGCCCAGGCCGGATTCCACGTCCCAGCCAAGCGTTATGCGACTTCGATATATCCCCTCATCCACTACGTCGGCGACCTCGGCGCCGTCGCCGCGGCCGCCGCCCCCGGGTCGCCGCTCCCCGGCGCGGCCCCGCGCGACGCGCGCGCGGGCTTTTCCTCCGTGGGCCTCTCGGGCTTCGGCTTCGAGATCCGCGCCTTCGCGGAGGCCTGGGCCGGCTCGGCGGGCGGCGCCCTCGTGGTCTTCGACGAGTTCGCGCGGACCACGAGCTCGCGGGAGGCGGAGTGCATCCTCTCCGCGGCGCTGGAGGCCCTCGCGGCCCGGCCCGGCGTCCGCGCGCTTTTCTCCACGCACTTCCGCGGCGTGGCGCGGCTGCCCGGCGTCCGCTACCTCCGGGTGCGCGGCCTCGACCGCCGCGCCGCGGCGGAGGCCCTCGGCGCCGACGAGCCCCTCGGCGAGCGCATCCGGCGCATCAACCGGATGATGGAATACGGCCTCGTGGACGACGCGGGCCCGGGCCCGGCCGGCAGCGACGCGGTGGCGATCGCGGCCCTCCTCGGCCTGGACCGCGGGATCGTCGCCCGCGCGGAGCGATACTACGCCGCCGGCGGACCGGCCGCCGCGGCGGCGGACGAAACGACACTCAAGCAAACGGAGAGTATATGAAAGAGAAGCTAGGACTGCCCAAGGAAAGGATCGCCCGCGCGCGCGAGCTCGCGACGCGGAGCGTGGCCCCCGTCCTCGATTTCGTGGACGGCCACACCACGGTCACCGTGGAGCGCGCGGCGCTCCGCATCGTCGGCGCGGACGGCGCCAACGCGGACGGCGTCCCCGTCCCCAACCTCGTCGTGGACCAGCTCCGCGACCGCCTCGACTCCGGCGCCCTCGTCTGGTACGTGAACGCCCTCCTCAAGTCGGGCGGCACCGTGGAGGACCTCAACAAGCGCATCGCCGAAGGCTGGCGCGTGGCCGACCAGCCCCTCGGCGACCGCGCCGCCATCCGGCGCAAGACCGACGAGCTCGTCGAGGCGGGCCTCGGGCGCGTCAGGCGCAACCGCGCCACGCGCGACGCCAAGATGGCCGAGTGGAAGGACCGCAACGGCAAGCCCCTCGTCTACCTCATCGTCGCGACGGGCAACATCTACGAGGACGTGAAGCAGGCCCAGGCCGCCGCGGAGAAGGGCGCCGACGTCATCGCCGTCATCCGCACGACGGCGCAGAGCCTCCTCGACTACGTGCCCTACGGCGCGACCACGGAGGGCTTCGGCGGCACCTACGCGACGCAGGAGAACTTCCGCATCATGCGCGCCGCCCTCGACGAGGTCGCGGAGAAGGAAAAGCGCTACATCTGGCTCACGAACTACGCCTCGGGCCTCTGCATGCCGGAGATCGCCGCGATGGGCGCCCTCGAGCGCCTGGACATGATGCTGAACGACTCGATGTACGGCATCCTCTTCCGCGACATCAACATGTACCGCACCTTCGTGGACCAGAAGTTCAGCCGCATGATCAACGCCTACGCCGGCATCACGATCAACACCGGCGAGGACAACTACCTCACGACGAGCGACGCCTACGAGAAGGCCTACACGGTCCTCGCCAGCCAGTTCCTGAACGAGCAGTTCGGCTTCGCCGCCGGCCTCCCCGCCAGGCTCATGGGCCTGGGGCACGCCTTCGAGATGGACCCGACCATCAGGAACGGCTTCCTCTACGAGCTCGCGCAGGCGCAGATGGCGCGCGAGATCTTCCCCGAGCACCCGCTCAAGTACATGCCGCCGACCAAGTTCATGTCCGGCGACATCTTCAAGGGCCTCGCGATGGACACCCTCTTCAACTTCGTCTCCAAGGCGACGAACCAGGGCATCCACCTCCTCGGCATGCTCACCGAGGCCATCCACACGCCCTTCATGATGGACCGCGACATCGCGGTGGAGAACTCGAAGTACGTGATGAACGCGATGGACTCCTTCTACGACGAGGTCGAGTTCAAGAAGGACGGCATCATCGTCGGCCGCGCCAACGAGGTCCTCGAACAGACCGAGAAGTTCCTCGGCGAGGTCGTGGACCGCGGCCTCCTCGAGGCGATCGAGAAGGGCCTCTTCGCCGAGGTCAAGCGCCCGAAGGACGGCGGCAAGGGCCTCGACGGCCTCGTCAAGAAGGGCCCCGAGTACTGGAACCCGGTGGAGGACGCGCTCAAGGCCGGCCTCGGCCTGCCCGCCCGCGGCCGCGACTACCCGGCCGGCGCCGGCGCCGGCGCGAAGAACTAAGGAGGAAGAGCGATGGCGAACATAATCAGGCCCTACGGCGACACCCTCGACGACGGCAAGGTCCAGCTCTCCTTCACCCTCCCCGTGCCCGACGGCGCCAAGGGCCGCGAGGCCGCGCGCCTCATGATCCTCGGCTGGGGCTTCAAGGACTGCGAGATCGTCCACTCCTCGCGGATTTCGGACAACTTCTCCTTCTACGTCGCCTACGCCAAGACCGAGATCGGCGTCGACTACGACGCGGCGGTCGCGGACGAGGCCGCGGGCGAGGACCAGGTCATGGGCATGGAGGAGGTCAACGCCTTCGTGAAGGAGCGCATCGGCCGCAAGGTCGTCGTGGTCGGCGCCTGCACCGGCTTCGACGCGCACACCGTCGGCATCGACGCGATCATGAACATGAAGGGCTACAACCACCACTACGGGCTCGAGCGCTACTCGATGCTCGAGGCCTACAACCTCGGCGCCCAGGTGCCGAACGAGAAGCTCATCGAGTTCGCGGAGAAGGTGAACGCCGACGCGATCCTCGTCTCCCAGGTCGTCACGCAGAAGGACATCCACGTCCAGAACATGACCGAGTTCGTCGAGCTCCTCGAGGCCAAGGGCGAGCGCGGCCGCTTCATCTGCGTCGCCGGCGGCCCGCGCGTCTCGAACAAGCTCGCCGTGGAGCTCGGCTACGACGTCGGCTTCGGCAAGGGCTCCTACGCCGAGCACGTCGCGACCTTCGTCGTCCGCAAGCTCGAGGAGAAACTCAAGGCCTGAGGCCCTCGGCGTAGGAGCGCGCGCGGATCGCCGAGCGCAAGCTCGGCGCCGCCGGGCCTTGCCCGGCGCGAGCACGTGGCCACCTTCGTCGTCCGCAAGCTCGAGGAAAAACTCAAGGCTTAAGGACAAAGGCCCTCGGCGCCCGAGCGCGCCGCCGGGCGAACGCCGACTCGCCGCCCCGGGGATCGATCCCCGGGGCTTTTTTGACGGCGTAGGGCTTCTCGCCCGCGGCGCCCGCGGCGCCCGCGGCGCCAGCCCGCGCCCGCCCGTGCCAGCCCGCGCCAGCCCGCGCCCGCCCGCGCCCGCGAAAAAAAGGTTGCATTATCGCCGAGTCGGCGTCAAACTGGGGAGCGGTTCCCATTCACCACAAGGAGGCGAATTCTTTATGGAACACTTCGGCCTGTTGGCGCTCATACCGCCGATACTCACGGTCGTCCTCGCCATTTGGACGAAGGACGTCATCATCTCCCTCTTCCTCGGCATCCTGTCGGGCACCCTGATCGTGGCGGGCGGCAATCCCTTCACGGCCCTCATCACCCTCACCGACCACCTCGCCAACATGCTCGCGGACGGCTGGAACATCCGCATCATCCTCTTCTGCATGCTCCTCGGCGCCCTCGTCGGCATGTGGAACAAGACCGGCGCGGCCCTCGCCTTCGGCAAGTGGGCGGCCACGAAGATCAAGTCCCGCACCGGCGTCCTCATCTTCTCCTGGATCTTCGGCATCCTCATCTTCATCGACGACTACTTCAACAGCCTCACGATCGGCGCCTGCATGCGGCCGGTCTGCGACGAGAAGAAGATCAGCCGCGCCAAGCTCGCCTACATCCTCGACTCCACCGCGGCGCCGGTCTGCATCCTCGCCCCGATCTCGAGCTGGGTCATCACCGTGATGTCCTACACCAAGGCCTCCCAGGGCTTCGACTCCCTCGGCATCAACGAGTTCGAGTATTTCATCCGCGCGATCCCCTACAACCTCTACGCGATCTTCGCGATCCTCATGGTCGGCTTCGTCGCCTTCAAGAGCCGCGACTTCGGCCCGATGGCCCGCTCCGAGGCCCGCGCCATGGAGGACATCGCCCTCTTCGACGAGGAGAAGTACGGCCTCGTCGCCGGCAAGATGGAATCCTCCGACCCCGACTCCCGGGCCCGCTGGTACGACTTCGTCTTCCCCCTCGTCGTCCTCGTCGCCAGCGCCGTCTTCTTCTTCCCGATGACCACCTGGATGGGCAAGGTCGGCACGGGCGACGGCCAGGTCGCGACCCTCGCCGCCGCGATGGCCTCCCTGCCCCTCGGCGAGGCCTTCAACAACACCGACGCCTCCAAGGCCCTCTTCTACGCGATCATGTTCACGATCGTCATCTCCTACGTCTACTTCATGGCCCGCCGGCTCATGAACATCGGCAAGAGCGCCGAGGCGATCGTCGACGGCCTCAAGTCCATGGTGCCCGCCATCGTCATCCTCGCCATGGCCTGGACCATCGGCTACATCATCAAGAAGGCGCCCGCGGACGGCGGCGTCGGCCTCGCGAACTTCCTCTCCGAGGCGGTCGTGAAGGGCAGCTTCCCCCTCTGGCTCCTGCCCCTCGTCGTCTTCCTCATCTCCTGCGTGATCTCCTTCGCGACCGGCACGAGCTGGGGCACGATGGCCATCATGATCCCGATCGCCATGCCCATCGCCGTCGCCCTCGGCAACAAGGCCGGCCTCTCCGGCGACGCCCTCATCAACGCGACCCTCATCCCCGTGGCCTCCGTCATGGGCGGCGCGGTCTTCGGCGACCACTGCTCGCCGATCTCCGACACGACCATCCTCTCCTCCACGGGCGCGAACTGCCCCCACCTGGAGCACGTCGCGACGCAGATGCCCTACTCGTTCTTCATCGCGATCTGCTGCGTCTTCGGCGTCACCGCCGCCGGCGTCACGATGAACCCGATCGTCGGCCTCGCCGTCACCGGCGTCCTCTTCGCCCTCGGCATCGTCTTCCTCCCCAAGCTCTGGGGCGTGAAGAAGTTCGACCTCAGGAAGTAAGCGCCCCTCCGGCGGGGCGGGGCTCCGCGCTCCGTCCCGCCAATCACCAAGGCCGCTCCCCCGGGGGCGGCCTTTTTTCGCGCGTCACCATGAAGATTCGGGCGCGCCGGCGCGGGCGGCCATCCCTCGTCGGCGCCGCCGGAGCCCGCTTGCGGCCCGCCCGCGCCGTCGGGCTCTCCGCGGGTAGTCGGCCGCGCCCGTCCCCGGTCGGCGCCCTTCCCGCCGTCCTCGCGCCGCCCTCCCGCCGGCGGCCGAGCTACCCGCTGCGATCCCTCGCGCTCCTCGGGTGGGCGCCGCCCTCAGCGCGGCACGCGAAGCCCGGCTCGCTTGCCCTAGCCCGGCGGCCTCGCCTTCAGGTACTCCGCACGCGAAGCTCGGCTCGCTTGCGCTAGCCCGGTGGCGTTGCCTTCAGGTACTCGGCACGCGAAGCTCGGCTCGCTTGCCCTAACCCGGGGGCGTCGCCTTCAGGTATTCCGCAAGGGAGCCGGCGAAGAAGAGCTCGGCGCGGGCCTTGAGGAGGATGCGCTCCGCGGCCAGGCGCTCGTAGGTCGCCGAGCGCCCGGCGCCGCGGGCCTCGTTCGCCACGGCGGCGGCCCGCGCCTCGTGCTCCGCCAGGCGCCGCCGCCGCAGGGCGAGGAGGGCGACCGCGCGGGGCGGGGGCAGGGCGCGGAGGCAGTGCACCGCGATGTTGAGGGGATTGCGGTAGGTGCGCGGCTCGGCGAGCTCCCCCGAGAGGCCCGCCTCCAGGCGTCGCCGGCCCTCCGCCGTGATCGCGTAGAACTTCCGGTTGCGGCGCCGCGAAGCGTCCGAGAAGCGCGCCACGAGGCCCTCCTCGCGGAGGCGGTCGAGGGCTCGGTAGACGCTGCTCGGCGCGACGCGTTCCCAGGACACGATCCCCGCCGCCTCGAAGCGCCGCGCGAGTTCCAGGCCGTAGGCGAGGCCTCCCTTGAAGAGTTCGGCGAGGATGAAGGTCTTGAGCGCCATGGCGGCTCCGGCGCCGGGAACGGTGCTGCTCCAGCCGGCGCGTTTGCGCTTATGGCATAAGGATAGCGCCTTCCGCCGGAAGCGCAAGCCACTGTTTCGCCTACGCGAAACTGCCTTTTCCGCCTTCGGAGCCGACGCCCGGAGCTCCGCCGCCGGCGCCGCCGGCGACGAGCGGAGCGAATGCCCTTAGCGCGTTTCCCCGTCTGGTGCTATAATGATGGCTTCGAGAGAGAGCGTTTCCCCCACGCGGCTTTTCCTCTCTCTACCACTTTCCCGGAGGATAGCCTCATGACGCAAAAACCCCTCATCACCGCGGCCGAGGCCGCGAAGCTGGTGAAGGAAGGCATGACGGTCCATGTCGGCGGGTTCCTTGGCTGCGGTTCCCCGGAGGGGATCATCGCCGCCCTCGTCGCCCAGGGCACGAAGGACCTCACCCTCGTCTGCAACGACACCGCCGTGCTCGACCAGAAGAACGGCCGCGAGAACGGCGTCTCCGTCCTCGTCAAGAACCGCCAGTTCAAGCGGATGATCGTCTCCCACATCGGCACGAATCCCGAGACCCAGCGCCAGATGAACGCGGGCGAGTCGGTGGTCGACCTCGTGCCCCAGGGCACCCTCGCCGAGCGCGTGCGCGCCGCGGGCGTCGGCCTCGGCGGCGTCCTCACGCCGACGGGCATCGGCACCGAGGTGGAGCGGGGCAAGAAGAAGCTCAGCGTGGCCGGCAAGGACTACCTCCTCGAGGAGGCCCTCCCCGGCGACGTCGCCCTCGTCAAGGCCAAGAAGGCGGACAAGGCGGGCAACCTCGTCTACTCGATGAGCGCGCGCAACTTCAATCCCCTGATGGCGATGGCCTGCAAGGTCGTCGTGGCCGAGGTGGAGGAGATCGTCGAGATCGGCGCGATCGATCCCGACCAGGTCCACACGCCCTCCATCTTCGTCGACTATCTCGTCAAGGCCTAAGGGGGACGCCATGGAATACCAGGAGAACAAGGACATCATCGCCAAGCGCATCGCCCTCATGCTGAAGACGGGCGACGTCGTCAACCTCGGCATCGGCCTTCCGACCCTCGTCGCGAACTACGTGCCCGCCGACGTGGTCGTCATCCTCCAGAGCGAGAACGGCCTCATCGGCCTCGGCCCCGCGCCGGAGAAGGGCAAGGAGTTGAAGGACCTCACGAACGCTGGCGCGCAGCCCGTGACGATCCTCCCGGGCGGCGCCTTCTTCGACTCCGCCACGAGCTTCGGCATCATCCGCGGCGGCCACGTCGACGCGACGGTCCTCGGCGTCCTCGAGGTCGACCAGGAAGGCAACCTCGCCAACTACAAGATCCCCGGCAAGATGGTCCCGGGCATGGGCGGCGCGATGGACCTCGTCGCCGGTTCGCGCGTCGTCATCGCCGCGACCACGCACTTCGAAAAGTCCGGCGCCGCCAAGCTCAAGCGCCGCTGTTCGCTGCCGCTCACCGCTGCCCACGAGGTGGACTTCGTCGTCACCGACCTCGGCCTCTTCCACGTCGAGGCGGGGAAATTCGTCCTCAAGGAATACTTCGAGCCCTACACGCCGGAGTGGATCAAGGAAAAGACCGACGCCGACGTCGTGATCGCGCCGGACTGCCGCCTCTTCAAGGCATAAGGAAAAGGAGCATCGAGATGAAGGAAGTCTACATCGCCGACGCGGCGCGCACCGCCGTCGGATCCTTCGGCGGCGGCCTCGCCGCCGTCGGCCCCGTGGAGCTCGGGCGCGTCGTCGTCCAGGCCCTCCTCGAGCGCGGCGGCCTCTCCGGCGCCGACGTGGACGAGGTCCTCCTCGGCTGCGTGCTGCAGGCCGGCCTCGGCCAGAACGTCGCGCGCCAGGTCCTCGTCAAGGCGGGCATCCCCGTCGAGAAGACCGCGATGACGATCAACATGGTCTGCGGCTCGGGCCTCCGCTCCGTCGCGGCCGCGGCCCAGGAGATCAAGGCGGGCGACGCGAACCTCGTCGTCTCGGGCGGCGTGGAGAGCATGAGCCTCGCGCCCTACTACCTCAAGCAGGCCCGCAACGGCTACCGCATGGGCAACGGCGAGATCGTGGACGGCATGGTCTTCGACGGCCTCACCGACATCTTCAACGGCTACCACATGGGCATCACCGCTGAGAATCTCGCCGCGAAGTACGGCATCACCCGCGCCGAGCAGGACGCCTTCGCCGCCGCCTCCCAGAACAAGGCGGAGAAGGCGATCGCGGAGGGCCGCTTCAAGGACGAGATCGTGCCGGTCCTCATCCCGCAGAAGAAGGGCGACCCGGTCGTCTTCGCGACCGACGAGTTCGTCCGCGCGGGCGTCACCGCCGAGTCCCTCGCCAAGCTCAAGCCCGCCTTCAAGCCCGACGGCACGGTGACGGCGGCCAACGCCTCCGGCATCAACGACGGCGCCGCGGCCATCCTCGTCGCCGACGACGAGGGCCTGAGGCGCGGCAAGCTCGCCCCGATGGCGCGCATCGCGTCCTACGGCTGGCAGGGTTGCGACCCCTCCGTCATGGGCATCGGCCCCGTGGAGTCCGTGCGCCTCGCGATCAAGCGCGCCGGCTGGCGGCTCGAGGACGTGGACCTCATCGAGGCGAACGAGGCCTTCGCCGCCCAGGCCCTCTCCGTCGCCAAGGAGCTCAAGTTCGACATGGCCCGCGTCAACGTGAACGGCGGCGCGATCGCCATCGGCCACCCGATCGGCGCCTCGGGCGCGCGCATCCTCACGACCCTCCTCTACGAGATGAAGCGGCGCGGGGCCAAGAAGGGCCTCGCCACCCTCTGCATCGGCGGCGGCATGGGTGTGGCCATGTGCGTGGAGCGTGTCTAATACCGTGTCGCCTCGTTTCGCCGGGCCGCCGCCGGACTGCAGGGAAACGTATCATCGTGGTCGCTCGCGCGACCGGCGTAACGGCGGCGGCATGGGCGTCGCCATGTGCGTGGAGCGCCTCTAAAACCGCGGAGCCTCGTTTCGCCTCGTTTCGCCGGGAGCGACGCCCTTCGGGGCGTCGTTTTTTTTGCGCGAAGGCCGCCGGTTTCGGCCCGCCGGCGTTGAAGGCGTTCCTGCGCCGCCTATACTTAGGGGATGGAGGGTCGTATGGCACGCAAAGGCTCGATCAGGACAAAATTGCTCCTTCCCATACTCTCGGTGGTCGCGCTCGGTTTCCTTTCCTCGATCACGCTCATCCTGGTCAGGGTGACCGACCTGACCCGCAAGGACGCCGTCGCGCTGGCGGAGGAAATCTCCATCCGCTACGGCAACCAGATGCGGGCCGAGATGGAAAAGGCCATGGGCGCGGCCCGGACCATGGCCTCGCTGCTGGAGGGCGTGAAGAACGCCCAGGCCAACCCGGACCGTGGGATCCTGACCGCCGCGCTCAAGAGCGTCTTCGACCGCGAAACCGGCCTCGGCGGCGTCTGGGCGGTGTATGAAAAAGACGCCTACGACGGCCAGGACGCGAAGTTCGTCGGCAAGCCCGGCAACGGCTCGGGCGGCCGCTACGCCGGCTACTGGAACCGCCTTTCCGGCCAGAGCGTCTTCGAGGTCGCCGTCGACTACGACAATCCCGGACCCAACGGCCTCTATTACCGCTATCCCTTCACCGAGGGCAAGGAGTTCGTCACCGAGCCGACGACCTACGAGATCGCCGGGAAGCCGACGACGGTCGTCTCGCTCTGCGTTCCGATCCGGGACGGCGCGAAGACGGTCGGCGTCGCGGGCGTCGACATCGCCCTCAACGGCTACCAGGACGTGGTTTCCAAGATCAAGCCCTTCGGCTCGGGCTACGCGCTCCTCCTCTCGAACCAGGGCGTCTTCGTCGCGAGCCCGGATCCCCGGGCCCTCGGCACGAACATCGGCCCCACAAGCGATCCCTCCTACCGCGACGCCCTCGTCAAGGCCATCGCCGAGGGCAAGCGCTACATCCTGGAGAGCAAGAACGCGAAGCTCGGCTTCGAGTTCTACACGGTTTTCATGCCCTTCAGCATCGGGGGGAATCCCTTCCCCTGGAGCTTCGTCGTCTCGATACCGATGCACGTCGTCCTGGGGAGCGCCCGTTCCCTGGCGGTCATCGCGTCGGTGATCGGCGTCCTCTCCTTCCTCGTCATCGCGGCCGTCATCATCCTCGTCGCGAACTACGTGGCCAAGCCGATCGCCGCCTCGGCGGGGCACGCGGAGAACGTGAGCCTTGGCGACCTGACCGGCCGGGCGCGCGAGTCCTTCCTCCGGCGGAACGACGAGGTCGGCGGCCTGGCCCGCTCCCTTGACGCGATGACGGACAACCTGTCGGCCGTGGTCGGCAAGGTGCAGGAGGCCTCCGGGAGCACGCTCCGCGGGGCCGGGGAGCTCGCCAACTCGGCGCAGGCCATCGCGCAGGGCGCCAGCGAGCAGGCGGCGGGCGCGGAGGAGCTGTCCTCCTCCGTGGAGGAGATGACCTCCACCATCCGCAGCGCGGCGCAGAACGCCGGCCTGACCGAAAAGGCCGCCGACGAGTCGCAGAAGAACGCCGCCGCCGGCCGCGAGGCGGTGGGCAAGGCGGTGGGCTCCGTGCGCGAGATCGCC
>DAINBW010000046.1:0-10646 GCA_036732745.1 Spirochaetales bacterium
AGGAGCCTCAACGCGACGCGTTGGTTGATTTCCGAGTCCTCCGCCACGAGGATGCGCAGGGGCGGCGCGGGCGCGAGCGCGGGCGACCGGCGCTCGCCGGAACGGCGGTCCGCGGCGCGTCGGTCCCCGGCGCGCCGCCCCGCGGCGGCCGCCCGCTCCCGCTCCCCGGCGGCGCCTCCGGACCCCTCTCCCGAACCGGCGATCGCGGCCAGGAGGGCCGCGTGAAGCTCGGCGGGCTTCGCGGGCTTGGCTATCCGGGCGGAGAAGAGGTCGGAATCGCCCATCGCGGCGCCGATGGAGGAGAGGAGGATGAGGGGCAGTCCCTCCCTCCCGGGCGTCTCCCGGATCCGCCGCGCGGCCTCGAGGCCGTCCATGAAGGGCATTTGCATGTCGAGGATGGCCGCGTCGAAGCGCTCCGGCCCCGCCAGCGCCTCCAGCGCGCGCAGCGCCTCGAGGTAGGCGGCGGGCGCGATGTCCCAGGCCTCCAGCTGGAGCGAGAGTATCCGCGCGTTGGTCGCGTTGTCGTCCACGACGAGGACGCGCCTTCCGGAGAGGATGGGCTGCTCGCGCGCGAGATAGTCGGGCGGCCTCGAATCGAGGGGCCGCAGGGGCAGGGTGAAGCGGAAGCGAGAGCCCTTGCCGGGGACGCCCTCGCTCTCGACGCCGATGGCGCCGCCCATCAGATCCACGAGGCGCTTCGAGATGGCGAGGCCGAGGCCCGTCCCGCCGAAACGCCGCGTCGTCGACGCGTCGACCTGGCTGAAGCTCTTGAAGAGGCGGTGGAGCTTTTCGGCCGGGATGCCGATGCCCGAGTCCTCGACGGAGAAGGCGACGAGGAGCCTCCCGTCGGGCAGTCCCGATTCCGCCTCCACGCGCACGAAGATCTCGCCGCGGTCGGTGAACTTGACCGCGTTCCCCACGAGGTTGCCGAGGATCTGGCGCAGTCGCGTGCGGTCACCCTCCACGAGGGCCGGCACGTCCTCCTCCACGCTGCCGACGAGTTCGAGGCCCTTGGCCGCGGCCCGCGCCGCGAAGAGCTCGAAGGTGGCGTCGACGCATTGGCGGAGGTCGACGGGGGCGGCCTCGAGCTCGAGCCTGCCCGCCTCGATCTTCGAAAAATCGAGGATGTCGCAGAGGAGGGCGAGGAGTTCCTCCCCGCTCGAGCGCGCCGTGTCCGCGAATTCCCGCTGGCGCTCGTCGAGCTCCGTTTCGAGGAGGAGCCCCGTCATCCCGATGACGGCGTTGAGCGGCGTCCGTATCTCGTGGCTCATCGTCGCGAGGAACTCGCTCTTCGCCCGCGTCGCCTCCTCGGCGACGGCCGTCAGCCGCTCGAGCTCCGCCGTCCGCTCGGCGACGCGCGCCTCGAGCCCCTCGCGCGAGACGCGGATTTCGGAGAGCATGGCCGCGAAGCTCGCCGCCAGCGCCGCGACCTCGTCCGAGGCGGGCGCCGGGGCCGAGGCCTGGGCTTCCGGCGGGACTGCACCCCCGGCGGCGATCGGCGGGAAGAGGGCGGGAAGCCCGGCGCCGTAGTCGCCGGAGGAGACTCGGCGCGCCGCGTCGGCGAGGGCGACGAGCGGCGCCGCCACCCGATCGCCGAAGGAGCGGCCGGCGGTGAAGGCGGCGAGGGCGAGCGCCGCGCAGACCGCGAGCGCGAAGGCCAGCACCAGGGCGAAGCGCCCTTCGATGCGCCCGCGCGCGCCCTCCGCGAGGGCGGCGCCCGCGGCGTCGATCTCGGCGACGATGGCGGCGAGCTCCCGGTCGTTGCGCGTCTCGGCGTCGATCGCCGCGCTGAGCCGCTCCAGGACCAAGGCATAGTCCTCCGCCGCCTTGCGGGCGCGATAGGCCTCCGCGCGCGCCTCGATGGGCGCGTCAGCGCGCTCGAGCCCCTCGAGCGCGGCCGCGGCCGCCCTCGCGAAGGAGGCCGCCTCTTCGAGATGCCCCGCGGAGCGCGCGGAGCCGCCGCCCGCGAGCGAATCCGCGGCGTGGACCCGCGCCTCCAGGAAGGACAGCCGCGCGGCGAGGGCAGCCGCCCGGGCCTGCGCGCCGAGCGACTCTAGGTGCGCGAGGCCGGCCTCCACCTCCTCCGCCCGCTTGCCGAGCCCGCTCGCGAGCGCGCTCGCCTGGTCGCGGAGGCGGAGGTAGTCGGTGAAGCGTCCGGCGTAGTCGCCGAGTCGGGTGGAGATCGCGACGATCTCGCCCTCGGGGATGCCGGTCCCGATCCGGCCCCGCAGGAGGGCGAGCCTGGCAATGGCGGCCTCGAGGTCGGCGGAGCTCTGCGCCGCGTAGCCGCGGTCGGCCGTCAGGCGGTAGCGGAGCTCGCCCTTCTCGACCGCGTCGATGCCGATGATGACGCCGCGTATTTCGTCGATGAGCGAAAGGCCGCGGAGCGAGATCGCGAGGAAGCCGAGGAGGATCGCGTCGTTGAGGAGGAAGAGCGCGAGGGCGCCGAAGACCAGTCGCCGGACCTTGGCGGCTATCCCGAGACCGGCGAAGCGGCGGTCCGGCCAGGCGAGCCGGTCCCTCCCGCCGACCTTCGCGGGGGCCATCGCGCTAGGGCGACCCCGCGCCGGCGAGCGCCCGGGTCCGTTCCTCGGCGCGCGCCAGGAGGGCGCGGTATTGCGCGGGGAACTGGAGGAAGGCGGCGAAGAGGTCGAGGCCGATGGCCGAGGCCGCGGGCGGAGCCGCCAGGTCGTAGTTGAAGGCCCAGCGCGGCGCCGCCGCGACGGTCTCCCGCACCTGGCGCCGTATGCCGGTGTAGAAGGAGGCCGGCACCGCGGCGCTCGGCGCGAGGGCGCCCGAGCCCCTGCTCATGGCCTCCTGCGGCACGGCCTCGGCGAGATAGCGGAGCGCGCGCTTCGCGCCTTCGGGATTCTTCGCGAGGCGGGGGATGACGACCCCGTCGACGGGGCCGAGGGCGCAGTCCTGGGTTCCGGGATCGACGGCCGGGAAGGGGAAGAAACCGTAATCCTCGTCCTCCTTCCAGTCGAGTTCCATGCCGTTCCAGGAGCCGATGATCCAGGTTCCCATGAGCGTCATCGCCGCCCTGCCTTCCGCGACGTCGCGGGCGGCCCCCGAATCCCAGGTGCTCTCGTTCGGGCGCGGGTTGAAGTAGCCGGCGTCGAGGAGGTCCTTCCAGAGCGAAAAGGCCCGCGCCACCTCGCGGTCGGTCCAGGACGCCTGGCCGGCCATGAGGCGGGCGCGGTAGTCGGGGCCGGCCGTGCGGAGGAGGAGATAGTCGAACCAGAACTGGGCCGGCCATTTCGCGTCGGCGCCGAGCGCGATCGGCGTCGTGCCCGAGGCCTTGAGCCGCGCGCAGGCGCGGAGGAAGGAGGGCCAGTCCGCCGGCGGCGCCACGCCCGCCGCGGTAAAGGCGGCCTTGTTGTAGAAGAATCCCACGAGGTGCTGGGTGAGGGGCAGGAGGTAGCGGGAGCCGCCGTAGCGGCAGGCCGAATCCGCGAGGGCCTTGGGGAAGACGTCGTCGAGCTTCGCCGCTTCCCAGAGGTCGTCGATCGGCTGGAGCTCCCCGCGGATGTCCTCGGTCTTGGCCCCCGCCCAGTAGGAATAGATGTCCGGAGGATTGCCCGCCCTGAAGGTGTCCACAATGCTCGTCTTGAAGGCCTCGTGGTCGAGGGGGGTGGCGGCCAGTTCGTAGCCGGGATTGGCCTGGTTGAAGGCCGCGACGAGCTCGTCGATGCCGCCGCGGAGACTGCCGGAGAAGTAGTGGAGGTAGGTGATCCGCGAGGTCGGCGACCGGTCCTGGGGTGCTTTCGCGCCGCAGCCGGCTAGGAGCGCGAGCGACGCGAGCGTGACCGTGAACCTGCGGGCGCCTCGCCGGGCGACGCCGTCCTTGGACTTGGTCATCCGATGCCTCCGTCCACAAGTATAGGTTGGACGGGCGCCGCCCTCAAGCCCGCGGTTTTCCGGGCCGGGCGGCGCCATCGGTCGGCGTGGCCGTACTTCGGCATGTCGTCGAGACCTCGGCCTCGACGACCGCCATCGGTCGGCGGAGACTTAATTCGGCATGTCGTCGAGACCTCGGCCTCGACGACAGCCAGCGGTCGGCGAAGACTTAGTTCGGCATGTCGTCGAGGCCGCCGGCGTTGAGGACGTCGGCGTAGCCCGCGGCCTTGAGAAGCTTGGCGGCGAGGGCCGAGCGGGCTCCCGAGGCGCAATAGACGACAACCGGCTTGTCCTTGGGGCCGACCTCCGCCATGCGGGCCTGGATCTCGCCGACGGGGATGTTCTTGGCCCCTTCGTAGTGGCCGTCGGCGAACTCCTCCCCGCTGCGGACGTCGATGACGGCGGCGCCGCTCTTGATCTTCTCGAGCACCTTGTTCATGGTTGGATCTCCTTTTTCCGTCGGTCCCCGCGATCCCGCGTGGACCTGGTTTCGATTGACGCGATTATTCGGTCTCGGCGACGTAGCCCGGCTCGAGCGCCAAGGCGGCCTGCCCGCCCGAGACGTAGCGGACCCGCCCAAAGCCGGATCCCTTGAGTTGCCGGGCGCCGACGTGCCCCTCGTAGCCGCCCTTGGACACGAGGATGAGTTCGCGGTCCCGGGGCAGTTCCTCCATCCGGTCCCGCAGCTCGTCGAGGGGGATGTGCGCGGAGCCGCGGGCCCTTCCCCGTGAAAAATCCCCGAAGCTCCGCAGGTCGACGAGGAGGGCCGAGCCCGACGCGGCGAGGGCCAGGGCCTCCTCCGCGGAAACGAGGGGGGAGTAGCCCGAGAGGTCGTTGAGGCCGGCGAAGGCCGCCATGTTGAGGGGGTCGTTCGCGGAGGAGTAGGGCGGGGCGTAGGCCAGGTCGAGCTCGGAGAGCTCCTCGAGGCCGAGGCCGCCGGCGATGGCCGTGGCGGCCACGTCGATCCGCTTTTCCACGCCGTCCTTGCCGAAGGCCTGGGCGCCGAGGAGGCGGCCCGAGGGCTTCTCGTAGACGAGCTTCAGCGTGAGGTCCTCGGCGCCGGGATAATAGCCGGCGTGGCTGCCCCGGCGGACGAGGACGGCGCCGGCCGGGATGCCCGCCTCCCGCGCCGCCCGCTCGGAGAGGCCGGTCATCGCGAAGGTGTGCTCCATCGCCTTGAAGACGCTCGTGCCGAGGGCGCCGCGGTAGCGCATGGCGCCGCCCATCGCGTTCGTGGCGGCGATGCGGCCCTGGCGGTTGGCGGGGCCGGCCAGCGGCACGCGGACCTCGCGGCCGTCGACGAGGCGGGTCACCTCGATCATGTCGCCCGCGGCCCAGATGGCCGGGTCGGCGGTCCGCAGGGTCTCGTCCACGAAGAGGCCGCCGGAGGCGCCGATCTCGAGGCCGGCGGCCTTGGCGAGTTCGAGGTTGGGCCTGACGCCGGCGGCCAGGAGCACGATGCCCGCCGGGACGACGGAGCCGTCGCTCAAGGCGGCGCTGCCCGCGGCCGGGTCGACGGACTTGACGGCCCTGCCCGTGAGGACGCGCGCGCCGGCCTCCTCGTAGGCGGCCTGGGCCAGGGCGCCGAACTCCCGGTCGGCCGGCGGCACGACGTGGTCGGCGAGCTCCACGACCGTCGTCGCGAGGCCGCGCTTGACGAAGGCCTCCGCCACCTCGAGGCCGATGAAGCCGCCGCCTACGACGAGGGCGCTCGTCGGGGCCTTGTCCTTGAGGAAGGCCTCTATCGCGTCCATGTCGGGCACGGTCCACAGCCGGAAGACGTTGGGCGAATCCACCTCTTCGATCGGCGGGACGATGGGAGAGCCGCCTTGGGCCAGGATGAGGGCGTCATAGGGGAGTTCGGTCTCGCCCTCGGGGCCGCGCAGCCGGAGCCGCTTGCCGGCGCGGTCGACGCCGATCGCCTCCGTGCGCAGGAGGACCGTGACCCGGTAGCGGGAGAGGAAGCCTTCCGGGCTTTGGAGGAGGAGGGCGCTTCGCTTGGTTATGTCGCCGGAGATGCGGTAGGGGAGGCCGCAGTTGGCGAAGGAGACGTAGGGTCCCCTCTCGACGATCGTGATCTCCGCTTCCTCGTCCAGGCGCCGGGCTCGGGCCGCCGCCGTGGCTCCCGCGGCCACGCCGCCGACGATCACCAGTTTCCTTGCCATGCGTTCCTCCTTCTGACGAGTTGTAATATATATTGAAATGCATATATAGTCAATCGCTCAAAATCCCACGGGACAAGCCCTGCCTGTCTGCCTGACGGCCGTCGCGTAAAGCCATATGCGATAAGTACTAATGCCGTTCGGGCCCGGGCGGAACCGCGCCGCGCGATCCTGGGACGGCGGAAAATCAGCCGTAGCTGTGCAATCCGGACATCAGGTAGTTGACGCCGAAGAAGGTGAAGACCGTGCAGAGGAAACCAAGGACCGCGACGATCGCGGTCAGCCTGCCCTTCCGCTTTTTCGTGAAGCGGAGATGGAGATAGAGGGTGTAGACGAGCCAGGTGACGAGGGCCCAGGTCTCCTTGGGGTCCCAGGTCCACCAGGCGCCCCAGGCCTGTTCCGCCCAGATGGCGCCGAAGACGAGGGCGCCCGTGGTGAAGACGGGATAGCCCGCGGCGACGGCCGTGTAGGTCACGCGGTCGTAGTCCGCGCGCTTTTCCTCGGAGCAGGTGGAGAGCTGGGCGAGGGCCGCGACGAAGGAGGCGACGAAGAAGGCCTCGCCGACGAAGGTGAAGGCCACGTGGAGGACGAGCCAGCCCGATCGGAGCGCGGGAACGGGCGCCAGCGCCTCCTTGGGCGCGATGGGCGAATTGGCGACGGCGAGCAGGGCGGCCGCGACGATCGTGGCCCCGAAGCCGACGAGGGGCAGGCGGGGCAGCCGACGCTGGAGCCGATACGCGAAGGCGGTCAGGGCCACGAAGGCCGCGTAGAACACGAGGGACTCGAAGGTTCCGGTGAGGGCCGGGAAGCCGATCCGGAAGCTCCGGACGAGGCTGGTTCCGAGGAGGAGCAGGGCCGCCGCGAGGAGGAGCCAATGCGAGGCGGGATCGGCCTTGCGGTCCTTGCGGAAGAGATAGGCGGCCTGGAGGGCGGCGGCGAGGAGGAGGAGGGCGAAGGCGAGGCTCGGCGACCAGTTCATGGGCTGAAGTCCTTTGATTTCTGGATGAAGGTGAAAAACATGCCCGCGGCGCCGACGAGGAGGCCGGCCAGGACGACGAAGTAGCCGGGATCGACGACGGCCTTGAGGCCCGAGAGGTCGCGGGCCTCGAGGGAGGCTATCCTGAAGGGGCCGACGGCGTCGCCGGCGGCGACCCTGAGCGAGGCGCCCGGCCCCGGGGCGGCCTTGAGCATTACGAGGGCCGTGGTTCCGTCCCCGTCGGGGCCCAGGAAAAAGAGGGAGGAGCCGGAGGCCTCCAACTCCTCGCCCTGGGCCAGGCTTCGCCGCGCGCCGCCGGGCCCGAGGACGGCCAGCACCGGCTCAACGTTGTGCGAAACTTGGTAGATGGACAGCCGGCCCCGCCTCAGGGGATGGTTCACCCGGATGGGGTAGGCCTCGATCTCCTTGGCCTCGCCGCGCGAAACCGACACCTCGCTCGTCCACTCCCGCGTGCGGCCGTCGGCGTAGCGCCGGTGGTCGAAGCGCTCCAGCCTGAGGATGCCGCCGCCGGGCAACTCCACGGCGTCGCCCGCCGCCAGGCGGACGAAGCCCTCGGTCCTTCCCGCGAAGGAGAGGACCGAACCGACCACGAGGATCATGAGGCCGAAGTGGAGGACGTCGGGGCCGTGCCGCCGTTTTTCCTTCTTCCGCATCTCGCGGAAGAGCCGGCCGATGGTGCAGGCCGAGAGGTTGGCGAAGAAGAGGAAGGCGGGCAGGATGAAGAGCCAGGAGGAGAAGAAGCCGGAAAAGCCGGAATCGACGACGAGGGCGGCGACGACGCGGGGGTAGCGCGAGGCGTAGAAGGCCGGTTCCTCGCCTTGGGGCACGAAGGTCGCGAGCGTGCCCGCCAGGGCGAGATACGCGATGAGGACAAGGGCAAGGCGCATCGAGGTGAAAAAAGCGAGCAGTTTCCGCACGGGGAACTCCGGGGCGTCGCGCGATGGATTTCATGATAGGACCGCGCCAGGAGCCTGTCAATCGCCGCGGCCATTTGCATATCCGAAAAGGCCTTATCGGCCCGGCCGCCCGGGCGGGCCCGGGTCCGTCCCGCCGCCGCGGCGCTCGCGGGCGGCGCGGCCGGCGGCGCCGGGCGGCTCCCCGGCATAGGCTAATGGGCCTTGAATCGGCTATAGTGCCCACGTGAACCTCATCTCCATCGACGGCGCGACCAAGACCCTCGGCGACGCGCCCCTCTTCTCCGACTTGAGCCTCGGCATCGACGAGGGCGACCGCATCGGCCTCGTGGGACGGAACGGCGCGGGCAAGTCCACCCTCCTCAGGATCCTCGCGGGGACCCTCGAGGCCGACGGCGGCGCCATCGCCCGGAAGCGCGGCCTCGCCGTGGCGACCCTGCCCCAGCGCCCGGCCTTCGAGCCCGGCACGAGCCTCCGCGGCTTCCTCCTCGCGGGCGAGGCTCCCGAGATTGCCCTCCTTCGCGACTACGAGCGCCTTCTTTCGCCGGAGAACGCGCCCCTCGCGGCCGCCGGCCGCCAAGGCGGGGGCGGCCACGGCCCCCTCACCGCGGCCCGGGAACGCGAGCTCCACCGCCTCCACCACGCCCTCGAGGAGTCCGGCGGCCTCGACCTGGAACGGCGCTACGCCTCCTATTGCTCCGAGCTCGGCCTCGACGACCTGGACGCGCCGATGGACGGCTTCTCCGGCGGCATGGTGAAGAAGGCCGCCCTGGCGCGTTGCCTGGCGCCGCGGAGCGACCTCGTCCTTCTCGACGAGCCCACCAACCATCTCGACGTGGAAACCATCGAATGGCTGGAAAAGCGCCTCGTCGACGCCCGCCGCGCCTTCGTCCTCGTGACGCACGACCGCTGGTTCCTCGACTCGGTCTGCTCCTCGATCCTCGAGATCGAGCGCGGAAAGGTCTTCCGCCATCCCGGCAACTATACCGCCTATCTCGAGCGCAAGGCCGAGCGCTGGGCCTCCCTCGAGAAGGCTGATTCCCGCCGCCTCGCCAACCTCAAGATCGAGCTCGAGTGGCTCGGCCGCGGCGCCAGGGCCCGCGCCGGAAAGTCGCGCCGCCGCAAGGAGAAGATCGCCGGCATGGCCGCCGAGGGCCTCGAGCGCGGCGCCTCGATGGACGCCTTCTCCTCCATCGAAAGCCGGCTCGGCCGCAAGATCCTCGAATTCCAGGGCGTCGCCAAGGGCTACGGCGCGAAGCGCGTCCTCGAGAGCCTCTCCTACGAGTTCACGAAGGGCGACCGCGTCGGCGTCGTCGGCCCGAACGGCGCCGGCAAGACGACCCTCCTCGACCTCGCCGCGGGGCGCTTCGAGCCGGACTCGGGAACCGTCTCGCGCGGCGAGACCCTCCGCATCGCCTACTTCGACCAGACGGGGCGCGACCTCGACCGCACGAAGAGCGTCATCGACTTCGTGAAGGAAAAGGCCGAGATCCTCAAGATGCGCGACGGCATGACCCTGACCGCGGAGCAGCTCCTGGAGCGCTTCCTCTTTCCCCGCGAGTTCCAGAAGCTCGCCCTCTCGCGGCTTTCCGGCGGCGAGCTCCGCCGCCTCGAGCTCGTGCGCATCCTCGCGGAGGCGCCCAACTTCCTCATCCTCGACGAACCGACGAACGACCTCGACATCGAAACCATCGAGCTCCTGGAGGACTTCCTGGAGGGCTTCCAGGGCTGCGTCCTCGCGGTCTCCCACGACCGCGCCTTCCTGGACCGCATCGCCGACTTCCTCCTCGTCCTGGACGGGAAGGGCGGCGTCGTCGAGTTTCCGGGCAGCTATTCCGACTGGCGCGCGGCCGCCGCGGCGGAGGCCGCCGCGGCGGCGGAGTCCTCGGCCGCCGAGGCCGCGAAGCGCCGGGAGGCCGAGACCAAGCCCGGCGGGGCCAAGGACGGCGAGCCCGGGGCCGGCGGGGCGGCGCCGCGGCGGAAGCTCAGCTTCGCCGAGCGCCGCGAGTTCGACGCCCTCCTGCCCGACATCGAGGCGCTCGAGGCGGAGAAGGCCGCCCTGGAGGCCCTCTTCGCGAGTCCCTCGCCCGCGCCCGGGGAGCTCGAACGCGCCAACCGCCGCTACGCCGAGATCAACGCGTTGGTCGAAACCAAGACCCTGCGCTGGGAAGAGCTCGCCCAACGCGCGGACCTGGCTTGACGGAGGAGGGCGCATGGCGGCCGGCAGCTTCGATCTTCTCTCTCCCGACCTCGCCGCGGGCGCGGTGGAGGAGGCCTACGGCCTCGGCCTCGACGGCAGCGTCCAGGTCTACCCGAGCTACGTAAACCGGGTCTACGGCCTCCGCGACGAGGACGGCCGCCCCCTCGTCGCCAAGTTCTACCGCCCGGGCCGCTGGAGCCGCGAGGCCCTCGAGGACGAGCACCGCTTCCTCGCGGATTGCCGCGAGGCCGAGCTCCCCGTCGCGGCCCCCCTGCCGAACGCCGAGGGCGACACCATCTCCGAGCTCGTCTTCGAGCGGGAAGGGGAAGGCTCCGCCGGTGGCGAAGAGGAGCTCTTCCGCTTCGCCCTTTTTCCGCGGATGGGCGGCCGCAACTTCGAGCCCGAGACCGACGAGGATTGGCTCCGCCTCGGCGCCCTCGCGTCGCGCCTCCACGCGGTCGGCCGCGTCGGCG
>DAINBW010000047.1:0-10638 GCA_036732745.1 Spirochaetales bacterium
CCCCGCCCGGGCCGGGCTCTAGACGGTCCGCCTGACGAGGCGGAAGAGCTCGTCCCGCGTCAGGCGGACCCAAACCGGGCGGCCGTGCGGACAGCGCGGCTCCGGGAGGGCCAGCGCCCGCGCGGCCAGCTCGCGGGCGGCCTCCGGATCGAGCTCGTCGCCGTCCTTTACCGCGGCGCGGCAGGCCGCCATGGCCCTCGCCGCCGAGACGGCGTCCTTCGCTCCAGCGCGGCCGAGGCCGAGGAGCTCGCGGAGGGCTCCCTCGGGGTCGCCCTTGAGGAGGGCCGGCAGGGAGGTCAACTGCCAGGTCGGGCCGTCGCGCTCGAGCGAAAAGCCCGCCTCGGCGAGGCCCGGCGCCAGCGCCGCGAGCCGGCGGTCCTCCGCCTCGTCCTCGGGTTCGTAGACGAGGGGCACGAGGAGTTCTTGGACCGCGGGCGGGGCCGCGGCAAGCTCGTCGTAGATGAGGCGCTCGTGGGCCGCGTGCTGGTCGATGAGGTAAAGGGCCCCTTCCGCCTCGACGACGAGGAAGAGGCCGAGGGCCTTGCCGAGGTAGCGCGGCGCTCCGGGCGTCGGCTCGGGGCGCGGAAGCGGCGCCGCGCGCTCGCGGAAGGCCGCGAGGTCTTCCCACCGGGTTCCGGGTCCGGCGCCCGGGCCGGCGAACGGGCCGGCGCCTTGGCGGAGACCCCCGCCGAAACCGGTCCCCGCGCCGGCGTAGTCCGCCGCGCGCGGAACCCTCGGCCCGTCCATCCCTTGGTCGCCGAATCCGGCCGCGTCCCGTCCCGAATTCTCCCGAGCCTCGCCGTCCTCCCGGATTTCCGTCCAGGGGGCGAGCTCGGGCACCGGCGCCAGGCTCGGGCGCGCCTTTTCCGGCTCGCGGCGCGCGAGCTCGCCGAGGAAGCCCTGCGTCGCGCGCACGAAGGAGCGGCGGAGGCTGTCCGGATCCTTGAAGCGCACTTCACGCTTGGCGGGATGGATGTTGAAATCGGCCAGGGCGGGATCCACCTCGGCGAAGAGGAAGGCGCAGGGATGCGCGCCGCCGGGAAGGAATCCCGAGAAGGCGTAGTCGAGGGCCTGGAGGAGGCCGCCGTCCTGGATCCGGCGCCGATTGACGAAGACCTGCATGAGGCGGCGGTCGTTCCGGTAAAAGGCGGGACCGGCGAGGACGACGCTGCCCTCGAAGCCCTCGCCCGAGAAGCGGACGCGATAGACGAGCTCGCGCGGCGGTTCGGCGTAGCAGGCGAGGACCCGCTCCTCGGGGCTCGCGGGCGGCAGGATGAGGCCGAGGCGGCCCTCGCTCGAGTAGCGGAAACCGACCGCGGGGTGCGCGAGCGCCTTGTCGACGAAGATCTGCCGGCAGATCGCGGATTCGGCCTGGGCCCGCTTGAGGAACTGCTTGCGGGCGGGGAAATTCTCGAAAAGCCGGCTGGCCTCCGCGGAACTGCCGCGGCGTCCGGGCACGGCCTGCACGGACATGCCGAGGCCCGGTCCCGCGACCAGCCTGAAGGCCGAGGCGCTTTCCGCGTCGCGGCTCGTGATCTCGAGGCGGGCCGCGGCGGCGATCGAGGCGAGCGCCTCGCCGCGGAAGCCGAGGCTCCGCGCCGTGAGAAGATCGTCCGCGGCCGCGATCTTCGACGTGGCGTGGGGCAGGGCGGCCAGCTCGAGGTCCTCGCGGCCCATGCCGCAACCGTCGTCGACGACGCGCACGAGTTCGGCTCCGCCGCCGGAGATCTCCACCGCGATCTCCGAGGCGCCGGAGTCTATCGCGTTGTCGAGGAATTCGCGCAGCACCGCGGCGGGGCGGTCGATGACCTCGCCCGCGGCGATGAGCCGGGCGGTTTCGGGGGGGAGGACGCGGATCTTGGGCATACCGCCTTTATAGCCCGCGGCGCGGCGGAGGGCAAGGTGGCGGGAAAAAGGCAGGACTAGAAGGTCGTGATGGCCGGACCGGGGAGCGGCAGCCGCGGGTAATACTTCCTGAACAGCCTTTCGAAGGTTCCGTCGCGCTTCATCGCGTCCAGCGCGGCGTTCCAGCGCGCGACCGTGGCGTCCGGGATCTCCCGCGACATGGCGATGTAGGTCTGGTTCCGCGCGAAGACGTAGACCAGCCGAACGTCGTCGGCCTTGAAGCCGACGGATTTGGCCAGTTCGTCCAGCGTTTCGACCGAGGCCGCGAGCAGGTCGATGCGGCCCGCCATCAGCTTCTTGAAGTTGCCGGTGGCGTCGGCGGTCCGGTCGAGATTGGTGAAGCCGGCCTTGGTCAGGATTTGATCCCGTTCGGTGTCCCGGTAGACGCCGATGGCGCCGGCCTTCCTGGCGTCGTCGAGCGACGAGATCCGGATCGGGGAATCGGCCCTGGCGTAGAAGCCGAAGGCCAGTTCCAAAACCGGCCCCACCCACTTGAACGAGGCGTTCCTGTCGCCGGTCCGGGTCATCTGGAAGAGGACGACGTTGGGCTGGGTCCTGATCCATTCCCAGCCGCGCGCCCAGGGCACCAGCTGGATAGGCTCGTCGCCGCCGATCCGGCGCTGGATTTCCCGCACGACCTCGATGGTGTAGCCGGCGAGCTGGCCGTCCGAAGCGACAAACTGGTTTGGCGGATCGTTTTCGCAGAGGATTTTCAGGGGTTCCGCGCCAAGGGGCGCGCAAAGGCAGGTCGCCAAGCAAAGGAGGAGGTGCGCGCCCGCCCTTGTTCTTCCATCGCGCGCCTTGCCTGCCGTTCCGTTGTAGTCGCCCATGGCAAGAACTGTATCGCTCGCGGGGCGGATCGTCAAATCGGGGCCGCCGCGCGGCGTTACCAAAAAAAACCGCGGGACCCTGCGGCCCCGCGGCGGATTCCCGAGTCGGCCGGCCCGCTAGAAGCCGCCCGAACCGAGGGTGATCTTGCAGCCGAGGGTCAGGGCGGTCCCCTCGTACAGGACCACGTATTCCCCGTCGCCGGAGCCGAAGACGAAGGTCGCGGCGAGCTCCAGGCTCGAGCGGTCGTGGAGCTTGTAGGTGACGCTCGGGCGAACCCAGCCGGAAAGATCGGAGAGGTTCGCCATCGCGAAGGCGCCCACGGAGAGATTCTCGACCAGGAGTTCGCTCTTGGACAGGGAAAGGGCGGCGTAGTGCTGGCCGGAGTTGAGGATGAGCCTTGCGAGAAATGCCGAGTAGGAGGCTCCCGTAGGGGCTAGCGCCGCTCGAATCGCAGCCTCGGTCGCGGGAACACGCGCTTCGGCTATCCTGGCTTCGCGGTCCGCGTTCGAATATCCCTCACCATTGAATAGGTACTGTCCTACCACGGTCCAGTGATCAGTTGAATTCGAGTACATGAAGCCGGCCGTGCCTGAGACGAATAGGCGATCCTTATAGGTTGCCGTTTCGACGAAACCGTTCGCCGCATGTATGATTGCGACTTCGGTAACAAAAGGTTTCTCGCTGCCCCAGCTGCCCGTCGCCTCGCCGAAGAGGTTGACGGAGCCGACGGCGCCGGAGGCGGTAAGCATGGCGCGGGGCGGCGTGTCGTACTTGTAGTAGCCGCCGAGGCCGATCTCCCATTTCTTGGCGAGGAGGAATTCGAGCTTGGCGGCGCCGGCGATCTCCTCCGGCTTGGGATCGTCGCCCTGCGGCAGGACCGCATAGCCCCAGAGGTTGGTCTGCGTGCCGAGGACGGGATAGTGGACGCGGAAGGAGACGGGACCCTCGCGCTGCTCGGTCGGGTTCAAGGGATCGATGGCGCCGAGGTTGATGACATCGGCGGGGCTCCAGAAGTAGCCGACGCCCCACTTCACCGTGTGCTTGCCGAAGCGGTAGAAGACCTGGTCGCCCGAATTCCAGTCCGCGAAGAGCTCGAAGACCTGGAGGTTCGGGACGCTGACGGTGGAACTCCCGCTGTCGGCGCTTTTCGAGAATGGATAGGACGCCTTCATCTTGCCGAAGACCCGGAAATCCTCGTCGGGACGGGCGTCGAAGAAGAGCGTACCCGCGGCGACCGTGTCGAGGCCGTAGGCGTCGAGGGAGGGCGCGTTCCAGGGATCCTTCATCGTCCAGTCGGCGCCGGCGGAGCCGGAGAAGGAGCCGCCGATGCGCACTCCCGCGGGCTTCAGGAAGGCCGCGAGGGCTGAGCCCTCCTTGGAGGTCTCGACCTTTTCCACGCTTCCCGCGTCGGAATCCTCGCCGAAGAGGGCCGCTTCGTCGGTGACGATCTCCACCTGGGCCGCGGCGGCGCCCGCGAAGGCCAGGGCGGCCGCCAGGGCGAACAAGGTTCGCTTCATCTCAGTTCACCTGCTCGATGAAGGCCTTGGTGAAGACCTTGTCCGGAAGGCGCTCCACGGAGAGTTCGGACATCGTGACCTGGCTCTTCTCGCCCTTGTTGATCTCGTCGACGATGAGCATCTGCGAGGGGAAGAACTTGCCGGGGGCCACCTCGGCGTACTTGGGGAAGAGGGTCGTCCGCATGAGGCGGCCCGAGGCGCCGAAGTCCTCTTCCTTGAGGACGAGGGTCTTGTCCTGGCGGATGGAGAGCTTCATGCGGTCGTAGGAGACCTCTCCGGTCTTGGCCTTGAGGGTGACGATCCAGACCGGGAACTTGCCGAGGGTCCCGGCCTCCGTCTTCTCGATCGCGTAATCCTCGAGGATGCTCTTGTTGGTGAAGTCGGAGTTCTTGGCCTCGGAGTCGGAGAGGTTCTCCTTGACGCTCGAGTGGGTGAATTTCCGGCTTGTCGGGTCGTAGAACCAGACGTTGTCGTCTTCCTTGAGGTAGCCCTGGCCCTTCTGGGCCTCGGGCAGCTGGATCAGGATGAGGAACTGCTTCTTCGCGTCGCGGCGGAACATGCGGATCTGCTGGACGCTCTGCTTCTCGCCGGGCTTTTCGCTGGCGATCGTGAAGACGCCGGAGAAGTCCAGGCCGGTGAAATCCTCGAGCTTGTCGATCTCGCGGATCATGGCCTCGAAATCGGGTTCCGCCGCGGCGGCGTTCGCCGCGGGGAGGAGGACGAAGGCGGCGAGCAGGGCCGCGAGGATCAATATGCGCTTCATGGGTGCTCCTTGTTTGGCGCCGCTCACTTGCTCGACCTCAGGGCTTCCGCCGGCTCGAGGCGCGAGGCCTTGCGGGCGGGCAGGAAGGCGGCGAGGAGGGTGAGGACGAGGACGATGGCGAAGTTGAGGACGACCTGCGAGGGATGGATGAGGAAGGAGAGGTGGCCGTTCTTCATGAGGAGGGAGAAGAAGGTGCCCGTGCCGAAATCGAAGAGGGAGAGGACCAGCATTACGATGCCGGCGGCCGCCATGCCGACGACCGTGCCGCCGGCCGCGAGGAAGCCGGCCTCGAAGAGGAAGAGCCGCTTGACGCCGGGCCGTTGCATGCCGAGGGCGCGCATCGTGCCGATCTCCTTGATGCGCTCGTACATCACCATCCGGAAGGTGTTCGAGATGCCGATCATGATGATCAGGAAGAGGACGGCGAGGATGACGAGGCTCGCGGTGTTGAGCACCTTCACGAGCTCCTCGACCTGGGAGATCATGTCGTTGATGGTGAAGACGCGGTACTTGACGCCTTCCCAGCTCTCCTTCTTGGCGAGCCGGTTCAGCTTCATGTAGCGGGACTGCATCGGGCCCGTTGAGGCGCTTCCCGCCTTCGCGGTCGCGTCCGAGAGCTCGAAGACCTGCGAGCTCTTCTTGAGCGCGGACTGCAGGGCTTCCCGCGCGGGCTCCGCCGCGGCGAGGTCGGTGAGCATGACGCCGTACATCTGGTACTCGTCGGGCCCCAGGGCCAGGAGGTCGTTGAGGTAGTCGCGGCTGGCGTAGGCGAGCATGCTGGAGAAGATGCCCATGTCGTAGGTGAGGCCGCGCAGCGTGAACTCGCCGGCGTTGTTCTGGCCCTTGATGGTCTTGAGCTGGATGGTGATCTTGTCGCCGAGCTCGACCTTGAGCTTGGCCGCTACCTTCTCCGACAGGACGATGGATCGGGGTTCGAGGAGGTCTGCGTACTTGCCGGCCTTGAGGACGAGCCGCTTCTGGAGGTAGGTCTCGTTGGCGAAATCGGCGCCGAAGAGGCTCTGGTTGGATTTCTTGCCTTCGAAGACGAGGGTCGCGTCGGCGACGCTCCGCTTCTGGACGAGCCGCGAGTCGACGCCGGAGGCCGCCAGGGCCTCGCTGATCGCGCGGTCGTCGCGTATGACGTCGACGGTCTTGCCGCTCGCTGTCTTCTCCACGCCTTCCACGAAGACGTGGCCGGCGAAGAGATCGGCCAGGTTGCCGGCCACGTTGCCGACGAAGGCGCCGGCGAAGCCGTCTATGACGGTGACGATCATGATGCCGAAGGCGATGGCCCCTCCGAGGAGGAAGCTCCGCTTTTTCTGGCGGTTCAGGTTCTTGAAGGCTATCTTTACGAGCGTTTTCACGGCGCTCTCCTACTCGTTCTGCATCGCCCGGACGGGCTCGATCTTGAGCGCCACCGAGACGGGGTATAGATGGGCCAGGAAGCCCACGAAGAAGACCATGACCAGCGTCGAGACGAAGGAGCCGAGCCGCGGGACGAGATGGAGGACCTTGCCGCCGAAGAGGAGGCCCACGAGGTCGCTGCCGGCCTCGATGCCGATGGCGTTGAGCAGGGCGGTCAGGCCGAGCGCGAGGGCGGAGCCGACGACGCCGAAGAAGACGGTCAGCGCCAGGGTCTCCGCGAGGAACATCTTGCGGACGTAGCCGCGTTGCGCGCCGAGGGCGCGCATCGTGCCGATCTCGCCGGTCCTCTCGATGACCGAGACGACGAGGGTGTTCATCATGATGATGACCGCGACGATGGCGATGATGACGATGGCCACGATGAAGACGATGCGCACGATGTCGGCGAACTTGCCGAAGGAGCCGGCGGCGCCCTGCCAGTTCGTGGCCCTGGCGTCGATGCCGTCCGCCGCGAACTTGCCGGTCACGTCCTTGATGAAGACGGGGGCGGCGTTGGAGTTCTTGAGGCGCACCAGGATGAAGTGCCAGGCGCCCGTGTCGGCCTGGTTGAGGTTCTCGCGCTTCGAGGTGTCGCCGAGGAGTCCGGTGACCTTGGAGAAGTCGACGCTCTTGGCGGCGGGGGCGGCGTCCACGATGTCCTCGCCGAAGAGCGCGTCCATGTCGTCGCTCGCGAGGAGGGCGGTCTGGCTCGGATCGAGGTTCGCGACCTCCTCGGCTCCCAGGGTGAGGCCGCCGAGGACGCGGGCGGTGTCGATGTCGACGTAGACCGTCGCGGGCGGGCCTCCCTCTTCGGGATCGCGCTTGTAGACGCCGACGACGGAGACTTCGCGGATCTTGAAGCCGGCGCTGCCGAAGCCGTTGATGAGGATCTTGTCGCCGACCTTGAGGGTCGTGCCGTAGCGCTTGCCGAGCTTTTCAAGTTGGTCGCGCTTGATCAGGATCCCGGTCTCGCCGGCCTCGAGGTAGCGGCCCTCCTCGATCTTGATCGAGGGGAACATCGAGAAATAGGTGGCTGGATCCACGCCGTTGACGATGGCGAAGGGGGGGCCCCGCTCGAGATCCTCGTCGCCGGTCTCGGGCAACTCCTCGGCGTCGAGGGATAGCGTGCCGTAGGCGACCGCCATGCTCGTTGCGGCCGCGACGCCGGGATCGGCCTTGACGGCCGCCAGGACCTTTTCGAAGGAGGGGATGGTCGGGACTTCCATCTCGCCGTCGGCGGATTCGAGGCCGAAGATCGAGACGGCGCTCTCGGAGGGGCCGTGGATCATCACGTCGCCGGTGAAGCTCTCGATGAAGCTTTTCCGGATGCCCGCCTGCGAGGAGTCGATGAGGGAATTGCCGAGCACGATGACGACGACGCCGAGGACGATGAGGCTTCCGATGATGAAGCTCTTGGCCTTGTGCTCCCAGATGTTGCGGAAGGCTATTCTCCAAAGGACCGGCATGTCAGGCCTTCCCGCCCTCGCCGGCTTCGCAGGCGGCGCTCGCGTCCTCGCCGCGGCGGAGGTTCTCGGTGACGAGACCGTCCTGGAGGCGGATGACGTGGTCGGCGATGTTGACGATGCGCGCGTCGTGGGTGGAGAAGATGAAGGTCGTCTCCATCTCGCGGTTTATCTTCTTCATGAGCTCGAGGATCTGCTCGCCGGTCTTGGAGTCGAGGTTCGCGGTCGGCTCGTCGGCCAGGACGATCTGGGGCTTGGTGACGAGGGCGCGGGCGATGGCGACGCGCTGGCGCTGGCCGCCTGAGAGCTCGTTGGGGCGGTGGCGCATCCACTGGGTGAGGCCGACCTCCTCGATGAGGTAGTCGATCCACTCCTCGCGCTCCTTCTTGCTCCGCGACTCCTTGCCGAGGAGGAGGGGGAACTCGACGTTCTCGCGGACGTTGAGGACGGGCACCAGGTTGAAGGACTGGAAGATGAAGCCGAGGGTCTCGTGGCGGAGGTTCGTGAGCGCCTTGTCCTTGAGGTCCTTCGTCGGCGTGCCGGCGATGGAGACGAGGCCGGCGGTGGGCCGGTCGACGCAACCGATCATGTTGAGGATGGTCGTCTTGCCCGAGCCCGAGGGGCCGGCGATGGAGATGAAGTCGCCCTTCTCGATGCAGAAGGAGACGCCCTTCACCGCTTCGACCTCGACCTTGCCGAGGGGGTAGACCTTCCTGACGTCCTGCAGTTCGACGATAACCATGTTGACTCCTTCGAATCCGCGCGACCCCGGCGACTTCCGTGAAGCGGGCGACCTCTTGAACACGAGCGTCGGGCTTCGATCGGCAGTTCAGCTTCGCTGCGGTTCCTGCTCCCCGCGGGGAGTGGTTCGGGCGGCGCGCGGCCGTATTGTGATAAAGATATTGACGTCGGCACTTGTTTATCAAGGATGCGGCGCCATATAGCGGCTTACATTGGTGTTAGAAACACCGTATAGAATCGCAAAATCGGGAAAAGGATAGAAAAACGGCCCGAGTGATGACTCGGGCCGCGGTTGGAAGGCAGGGAAACGTGGTTGTCGGGCTTCGCGGGCGGCGGTCTACATCCCCTCGGGGTGGGTCTGGCCGCGGGGGCCGGCCTCGTGGGCGGCGATCTCTTCGGAGACGACCTTGGCGAGCCGCTTGATGCCCTCCTCGATCTGCTCCTTGCTCGCGTAGGAGAAGTTGAGGCGCATGCAGTTGTGCTCCGGTTCGTCGAAGTAGAAGGCGGAACCGACGACGTAGGCGACCTTCTCGGCGACGGCCTTGTGGATCATGGCGTCGGTGTCGATGTACTTCGGCAGGCTGATCCAGAGGAAGAGGCCGCCCTCGGGCTTGGTCCAGGTGAGGTCGAAGCGCTTGGGCATGTGCTTCTCCAGCATCTCGACCATGTGGTTGCGCTTGATGCGGTAGTTGTCGCAGGTCTTGCCGATGAGCTCGTGGATCTTGCCGGTCTTGAGGTACTCGGTCAGCCACATCTGCGCGAAGACGTTGGTGCAGAGGTCCATCGCCTGCTTGGCGATGACGAGCTTGGCGATGAAGTCCGGGTGGGCCATCACCCAACCCACGCGGGCGCCGGGCACGAGGATCTTGGAGAAGGTCTTGAGGTTGACGACGCAGCCGCGGTTCTCCCCGTGCTGGTCGAGCTGGTAGATCGAGGGCACGTGCTCGCCGAGGAAGCGCACCTCGCGGTAGGGGGAGTCCTCGACGACGAGGAGGTCGTGCTTGTAGGCGAAGGCGAGGAGGGCCTTGCGCTTCTCCAGGCTCCAGCAGATGCCGCTCGGATTCTGGAAGTCCGGGATCACGTAGATGTACTTCACCTTCTTGCCGTCGCGCTTGGCGCGTTCGAAGCGCTTGTCGAGCTCGACGAGGTCGAAGCCGTCGTTTTCGGGGCTGAAGGGGATGCCGAGGATCTTGCCCTGGTAGGACTGGATGGCCTGGATCGCGCCGACGTAGGTCGGCCGTCCGGCGATCACGTAGTCGCCCGGATCGAGGAGGAGCTTCGGGATCATGTCGAGGGCCTGCTGGCTCGCGGACACGACGAGGAGGTTGTCGGGGCCGAGCCTCACGCCCTGCCGCTCCTCGAACTTGATGAGCTCGGCCTTGAGGTCGGCGTCGCCCTCGGTGGTGCCGTACTGGAGGGCCTTGGTCGGGTTTTTCGTGAAGACGCGGTCCGCCGCCTGGCGAAGATCCTCGACGGGGAAGGTTTCCGGCGCGGGAAGGCCGCCGGCGAAGGAGATGATCTCGGGCTGCTGGGTGAGCTTGAGGAGTTCCCGGATCACCGATTTCCGCATGTTGTTCGCGTTCTTCGAATAGATCGCCTCGAAATTGGGCATGCGAAGTCTCCTTGTAAGCGCCGTCGCCGTCCGGATCCTCGTAGCTCGATCCTCGCCGCGGCAATCCCGGCGTAATTCGATTCCATGGTACACCTCAAGTATAATTGCGTAAAGTCAAAAGGCAGGCGCTTGGATCATTTTTTAAGGTCGCCGTTTCAAATGGCGGAATATTCGACGTTTGGCGCGAATTTTGCTCCTCGTGAGCTGGGGGCTAGCGGGACTTCCGCCGGAATATGGACGATATCAGGGGCTGGTTGCCCCTGTCGTTTCATTCCGCGGAACAGGTTGCCTCGATTGACCCCCCACCTTCTTTACCTATAGAGTAAACGAGCTCACAACGACATACGAAGCGCGAGGTTCCCATGCCCCTCAACTGCGGCATCGTCGGCCTGCCGAACGTCG
>DAINBW010000048.1:0-10638 GCA_036732745.1 Spirochaetales bacterium
GCCTGGTCGAGGACGTAGAAGCAGGCGATCGCGGCGAGGGCCGCGCCGCGCGGCAGGAGTTCCGGCGCGAAGGCGTAGCCGAGGCAGAGGCCGATCGTGAGGATCGCCTCGCCGGAGAAGACCGCCCGCGCGCCCAGGCGGTCGGTGAGCCGCCCCACCGCCGGCTTCGCGAAGAGGCCGAGGACGGCGACCGCGAAGAAGAGCAGGGTCATGATCGAGACGGGCTGCTTGAAATAATCGACGAGCATCCAGGGACCGAAGGTGATGAAGAGCTGCTTGCGCGCGCCGAAGAGGATCGAGAGGAGGTAGTAGCGCCCGTACTCCTTCCGGACCACGAAGCGCTTCCCTGACAGGCGCTCCCGGCGCGGCCGCATCGCTAGGAGGGCGAGCGCGGCCAAGGCGTAGCAGGCCGCGCCGGCGGTGAAGGCGGCGCGGTAGGAGAGGCCCGCGTACTTGAAGAGGACGAGGAGAAGGGCCGCGCCCGCGAGGAGGGCCGCGGTTGCCGCGACCTGGATCTTGCCGAGGATCGAGCCCTCCTTGCCCTCGGCGGCGAAGCTCATGCCCAGGGAATTCTGCAGGGGCATGAGGATGTGCTGGCCGCTCGAAAAGAGGAAGACCGAGCCGACCATGAGGCCGAAGGAGGCCGGGATCCAGCCGAGGGCGAGCAAGCCCGCCGCGGCGGCGAGGCCGGCGACGCCCGCGATGCGCGTCTCTCCGATCGCCGCGAGGATGCCCACGAAAAGGCTCACGAGAAAGCCCGGCATCTCCCGGGGGAATTCCAGGAAGGTCCTTTGGGCGACGTCGAGGGCGAAATAGTCCTTGAGGTAGTTGTTGAAGGCCGTCGCGTTGGCGCAGGAGCCGAAGGCGGCGAGCATCGTCGCGATGATGAAAAGCCTGAAGTCGCGGTCCTGGCCCTCGCCGAGGGCCGCGCGGATGGGGTTTCGCATGGCCCCTGTTATAGCACGGCGGGAGGAACTTGGGCAGACGGCGGCGGCCGCCCTGCCGCTCCGGAGGGACCGCGCGGCCGCCCCCGAGCGAATATCCGCCGGTCGCCAACGGCCGCCCGGCGCTCCCCGCCGCCCGCCCGAGGGTCGCGGGCGGGCGGCAAGGACGGCGGATTACCTAGGCCTTGGAGACGGCCGCCTTCCAGGTCCTGTCGCCGGCCTCGATCTCGCTGAAGGCGCCGGCGGAACCCGGGACGGCCGCGCCCTCGGCCCAGGCGACGGCGGCGGCGAGGGTTTCGCTCGCGACGAAGTCCCGGTGGGAGGCGAGGGCGCCCTTGAGATCGTCGTCGCCGGCGACGGTGAGCTTGATGCGGTCGGTCACCTCGAGGCCCGCTTCCTTGCGGAGGGTCTGGACGCCGCGCACGAGGTCGCGGACCCAGCCTTCCTCCAGGAGGGCGCGGTCGATCTCGGTGTCGAGGGCCACGGTGAGGCTGCCCTCGTTCTGGACGCGGAGGCCCGCCTTTTCGCTGCGGCGCACGTCCAGCTTCTCGAGCGTGAGCTCGACCCGCCGGCCGGCGGCCTCGACGAAGACGCTCTCTCCCGAAAGGACGCGGGCGACCTCGCGGCCGGGCAGTTTCTCGATGATCTCGGCCGCGGCCTTCATGTCCTTGCCGAGCTCCTTGCCGAGGACGCGGAAATTCGCCTTGCAGGAATACTCGACAAGCTCCTCCTCGTCGTCGCGGAAGACGACCTCCTTGACGTTGAGCTCCTCGCGGAGGAGTTCGACCATCTCGGCCAGGACGGCGCGCTCGGCGGGATCCTTCGTGACGAGGTGGACGGCCTTGAGGGGCTGGCGGATCTTGATGTCGTGCTGGACGCGGAGTGCGCGGCCCATGGAGACGGCGCGGCGGGCCCAGGCCATCTTGCGCTCGAGCTCCGCGTCGCGGAGGGCCTCCTCGCATTCGGGCCAGCGCGCGAGGTGGACGGACTCGGGGTCGTCCCCGGAGCGCAGGTTGCGCCAGATCTCCTCGGAGACGAAGGGCACGATGGGCGCCATCACGAGGGCCAGGCGCTTCAGGACCCGGTGGAGGGTCGTGTAGGCCTCGGCCTTGTCCGACGCGCCGCCCTCTCCCGCCTCGTCGGCGGAGCGCCAGAAGCGGCGGCGGGAGCGGCGGATGTACCAGTTGTTGAGGAGGTCGACGAAATCGACGATGGGCGCGATGGCGCGCTGCATGTCGTAGGCCTCGAGGCCGGCCGTCGTGTCGCGGACCATGGCCTCGCAGACGGAGAGGATCCAGCGGTCGAGGGAGTTGGCGGGCGCGGCCTTCCCGGCCGGCGCGGCCGCGGCGAGCTTCTCCGGCCAGCCGTCGATGTTCGCGTAGGTGACGAAGAAGCCGTAGGCGTTCCAGAGGGGGATGATGACGCTCTTCAGGACCTCGCGCACGCCCTCGTCGGTGTAGATGAGGTCGTCCGCGCGCGTGACGGCGGAGTTCATGAGGAAGAGCCGGAGCGCGTCGGCGCCGAACTTGTTCATGACCTCGTTCGGGTCGGTGTAGTTCCGGAGGGACTTGGACATCTTCTCGCCGTCGCCGGCCAGGACGAGGCCGTTGACGACGCAGGCCTTGAAGGCCGGCTCGTCGAAGAGGGCCGCCGCCAGGACGGTGAGGGTGTAGAACCAACCGCGGGTCTGGTCGAGGCCCTCGGCGATGAAGTCGGCGGGGAAATGGTCCTCGAAGCGCTTCTTGTTCTCGTAGGGGTAGTGGACCTGGGCGTAGGGCATCGCGCCCGACTCGAACCAGCAGTCGAGGACCTCGGGGATGCGCCGGGTCTCGCCGCCGCACCCGCACTTCCAGGTTATCTTGTCGACGAAGTGCTTGTGGAGGTCGGTCGGCCTCGTGCCGGAGAGCTTCTCGAGCTCGTCGCGGCTGCCGACGCAGGTGGTCTTGCCGCAGGACTCGCACTTCCAGATCGGAAGGGGATTGCCCCAGTAGCGGTTGCGGCTGATGGCCCAGTCGCGGGCGTTCTCGAGCCACTTGCCGAAGCGGCCGTTCTGGATGTGGGAGGGCACCCAGTAGATCTTGGAGTTCGCCTTGAGCATCTTCTCCTTGACGGCGGGGACCTTCACGAACCAGGAGCCGACGGCGCGGTAGACGAGGGGATGCTCGCATCTCCAGCAGTGCGGGTAGGCGTGGAGGATCTGGTCGCGCTTGACGAGCTTGCCCTCTGCCTTGAGCCGCTCCATGATGTCCTTGTCGCAGTCCTTGACGAAGCGGCCGGCGTAGTCGGCCACGTCGGCGGTGAACTTGCACTCGGCGTCGACGGGGCAGATCGTCGGGACGCCCGTGCCCTTCAGGACCTCGTGGTCCTCTTCGCCGAAGCCCGGCGCGGTGTGGACGATGCCGGTGCCGTCCTCGGTCGTGACGTGGGCGCCGAGCACGGTCCGGAAGGCGCCCTGCTCCCGGGCGGAGGCGAAGTAGGGGAAGAGGGGCTCGTATTCGAGGCCGGCGAGCTCGGCGCCTTTCTTCCTCCAGGCGATCTCGGCCTTGGCGGGCTCCTTGTAGTAGGCGGCGAGGCGGGACTCGGCGAGGATGTAGCGCTCAGGCTGGCCGTCGGCGCCCTTGTCGACGACGCAGACGTAGTCGATGTCCGGCCCGAGGCAGAGGGCGAGGTTGGAGGGGAGGGTCCAGGGCGTCGTCGTCCAGGCGAGGAGGAAGGTCCGGCCCTCCGCCGGGAGCGGGGCCTCGGCGAGGCCCGCGGGCGCCGCCTTGACCTTGAAGCGGATCGTGATCGCGGGATCGTGGACGTCCTTGTAGCCGCCGAGCTGGAGTTCGTGGTTGGAGAGGACGGTGGAGCAGCGGGGGCAGTAGGGGAGGATGTAGTGGCCCTCGTAGACGAGGCCCTTGTCCCAGAGGCTCTTCATCACCCACCAGATGGACTCCATGTAGTCCGGCTCCATGGTCTTGTAGTCGTGGTCGAAGTCCACCCAGCGCCCGGCGCGGGTCATCGTCTGGCGCCACTCCTTGACGTAGCGGAGGACGGAGGCGCGGCAGGCCTCGTTGAACTCGGCGACGCCGTAGCGCTCGATGTCGGTCTTCGAGTTGAGGCCGAGCTCCTTCTCGATGAGGTTCTCGACCGGGAGGCCGTGGCAGTCCCAGCCGAAGCGGCGCTCGACGCGATAGCCGCGCATGGTCTTGTAGCGCGGAATGATGTCCTTGATGGTCCCCGGAACGAAATGGCCGAAGTGCGGAAGCCCCGTGGCGAAGGGGGGGCCGTCGAAGAAGACGAAGTCCTCCGCGCCCTCGCGCCGCGAGACCGATTTCTCGAAGATCTTCTCCGCTTCCCAGAATCGGACCAAGTCCTCCTCCATCTTGGGGAAGCTGACCTTCGGGTCTACCGGCTTGTACATGATGCTCCTCCTGGAACGCTGCCCGCGCGGCCGGTCGCCTCCGGGGAGAGGGCGCCGGCTGGCCGCCGACGGCCTTGAGCCGCCGCGGTGCGCGAATTCGTGACAGTATGGCACAGGAGGAGCAAGATTTCCAAGCCGCCGGGACGCCGGACGGCGGCTCCGGCCCCGTCGAAACGCCGAATTTCCCCGTTTTTTCCGGCGGCGCGTAGGATGTACGGGGGCCGTTTCGCTATTATTGATGGAGAGAAGCCCTTGTCACCCTGGAGTCGACCATGAAAGCGATACGACGTCTTCCGTCCCCCTTGTCCTCCCCCGCCAGGCGGCGCATGGCCTTCGCGCTCGCGGGAGGCCTCCTCCTCTCGGGTTGCGCGACCCTGGGCAGCGACCTTTTCCTCGTCCGCGCCCTGAGCCCCGAGGAAAAGGCCCGGTCCCTCGTCATCGCGGGGGCCGAGGACTACAAGCTCCGCCTCGTCCAGAAGGGCGACATCGACGCCATCGCGGAGGTCGCCCGCTATTTCTCCACGGCCCTGCGTTACGATCCCCGCAACCAGGAGGCCGCGCGCTACGCCGCCCTCGTCGAGGATTTCAAGGCCGCCCGCCTCCGCAAGAGCGGCGGCGAGGCGACCGCCCTCCTCAAGAAGGCCAAGCGCACCGAGGCGGAGGATATCGCCCTCGTCGCCGCCTCGCGCCGCGCCCTGAGGCTCGACTCGGGCGACGACGACGCCCAGCGGATCTTCAAGGAGACGAGCGAGGTCCGCGCCAAGCTCGTGGACATCTACCTGGCCCGGGCCGACGCGACCCTGGCCAAGGCGACGCCGACCGCCTCCGCCGCCGTCAAGGAAAAGGCCTTCGTCGAGGCCTTCAAGGAGGTCAACAAGGCGCTCGCGGTGGAGCCGAAGCACTTCGACGCCAACAAGACCTACGGTTCGCTCCGCTCGGAGATCGCCGCCATCGTGAAGGGCCGGCTGGCCGGCGTGACGCCCCTCGTCGAAAAGCGCTCCTACGCCGAGGCCCGGGCCCAGCTCCTCGTCGTGAAGGACCTCGACGCCAAGCTCGACGGCGCCTTCTCCGCCGACATCGTCGGCGTCGAATACGACCTCTACTTCCATTGGGCGGAATACCTCTACGCCGCCAAGGACTACGCGAACGCCTCCCTCCGCCTGGACGCCGCACTCGCCGCCAAGCGCGGCGCCGAAGCCGTCGCCCTCAAGAAGAAGATCGACGACGCGCGGTCCGTCGCCGAGCTCGGCGCCTCCTTCGGCGCCGGCCTGGCGAACGTGGACCGCTACATCGCGTCCGGCGACCTCGCGCGGGCGCAACGCGTGCTCGCCGGGCTCTCCAAGGGCAGCCTGGACGCGGCCCGGAAGCGGCAGCTCAACGAACGCCGCGACGCGGTCCGCGCGGCGCTCGGCGAGGTCTACGAGCGCGGCGTGCGGCTCTACAAGGAAGAGACCTTCAAGGAGGCGATCGCCGCCTTCGAGACGGTCATGGCGGTCGATCCGGACTATGAAGAGGTCGCGAGCTACCTCGACAAGGCCCGCGCCAAGCAGAAACTGCTCGACCAGTTCTAGGCCCCCCGGGCCCCTTTGACGCCGCGGGCCGCCTCCAGGCCTGCCAAGGAGACGACCATGAAGATTCCGGACGGAAAGACCATCCGCGCCCACGCGCCCGAGTTCGTTTTTTCCCTCGTCCTGATCGTATGGTATTTCGCGACCGCCGTGGCCCGCGCCCCGGGCCGCCTGTCGCCGCTCTTTCTGCCCATCGACCTCGCGGAGCGCACGGGCTCCTTTTCCTTCCTCGCCGCCCTCATCGCCTGGCCCGCGGCCCTGATCGCGCTCTGGAAGCTGGCCGCCCCCTTCCTCCGCGGCAAGCTCGGCTTCGCCAAGGCCGAATCGACCGCGGGGCTCGCCGTCGCCGCCGTGGAATCGGCGCTGGCCGTCGCCGCGGTGGCGGTCCACGCCGTCGCCTTCGCCGCGCGGAGCTCCTACTTTTCCGGCGGCTCGACCTTCGGCTGGATCGTCGGCCTCGTCGCCGTCCCCTTCAACGCCTATTGCCTCGTCCTCCTCATCCGCTCGGTGAGCAGGAAGAACGCGGCCTACGACGAGTACTTCGAGTTCCGCCGCTCCATCGAAAAGGAAAAGGGCGGCCTCTACGGCTTCGTGCGCCGCCGCGGCATCCAGCGGCGCATCACCGTGCTCTTCACCGCCTTCATCTTCGCGGTGATCGCGATCCTCGCGGTGATCCTCCTCCGCGATTTTTCGAACACCATCCTCGGCGCCGTCATCGACAAGGGCGAAGGGCTCGCGGACCGCGCCGCGAGCGTCGTGAAATCCTCCGTCGGCGACCGCATCGCCGTCGAGGACTTCTTCTCCATCGAGGCGAAGAAGAACGAGGGGGCCACCTTCCCCTTCGAGCACCTTTCCTATTTCCGCCGCGACCCCAAGACCGGCGTCCTCGCCGTCCTCGAGAGCACGGAGGAGGCCGAGGTCGGCAAGGCCTACAAGGGCGAGCCCTTCAAGCTCGAGGAGACGGACTACCTCATCGACCGCGCCGGCGGCACGATCGAGTTCCGCGCTCCCGTCACGCTCTCCTCGGTCTACCTTGGCTACGTGTCGGTCGTCTACGAGAGCGAGGTGATCTTCGAGCCCTACTTCCGGACCCAGGTGAAGGTCTGGATCATCGCCGCCTTCTTCGTCTACGCCTCCATCTTCCTGACCTACCTCATCGGCCGCACCATCGTCTTCCCCATCCTCTTCCTCCGGATGAGCGTCAACTCCATCTCGAGCCGCCTTGCCGGGATGATCAAGGGCGAGTCGCGCGTCTCGGCCGACTACCTCCAATACGAGGACCGCGTCACGACGAAGGACGAGATCAAGAAGCTGTCCCTCGAGATCGGCAACATGGCGACGGTGATCCGGGGCGTCATCCCCTACATCTCCGCCTCCACCCTCATGGCCTCCGAGCGCTCGACGCCGACGACGGAGAGCCGCGACCTCGCCTTCCTCTTCACGGACATCCGCGGCTTCACCTCCCTCTGCGAGGGCCGCTCGCCGGAGGAGGTCGTCACCCTCCTCAACCACTACCTCGAGATCCAGTCCGACGCCATCATCGCGAACGGCGGCGACGTCGACAAGTTCGTCGGCGACGAGATCATGGCCATGTTCGACGGCCCGGACAAGGAGCTCAAGGCCTGCAGGGCCGGCCTCGCGATCCGCCACGCGATGGCGGAGGAACGGGAAAAGGCGCGCGCCTCGGCCTCGACCGAGATTTCCATCGGCATCGGCATCAATTCGGGCCCCGTCGTCTTCGGCTCGGTCGGCGCCAAGGACCGGATGGACTTCACGAGCATCGGCGACACCGTCAACCTGGCCGCGCGCCTGGAGGGCGCCAACAAGACCTACGGCACCAAGAGCCTTGTCACCGAGGTCGTGGCGGAGAAGGTCGTCGGCGAGATCCTCCTCCGCGAGATCGACCTGCTCACGGTGAAGGGCAAGACCAAGCCCGCCCGGATCTTCGAGGTTCTCCAGGAGCGTTCCCAGGCGAGCCCGAAGCTCGAGCGCCTCAAGTCGGTCTTCGAGATCGGCCTCGCGGCCTACCGCGCCAAGAGCTGGGCCAAGGCGGAGAAGGCCTTCGGCGCCCTCGCGAAGGAGTTCAACGACGAGACGAGCGCGATCTTTCTCCGGCGCGTGGAGCTCTTCAAGGCCTCGCCGCCTCCGGCCGACTGGGACGGCGTCTTCGCGCTGAAGGTAAAGTGATCCGCGCGCGGCGGATTCGTGTTGCGGCGGGGCGGCCCATCTCCTACAGTTGAAGCCGGAGGTGCCCATGACCATCCTCGCCGCGGCGCTCGCCGCCGTTTCCCTCGTCCTGTTGCTTGTCGCCCGCGCCCAGCGCTCCAAGGCCCTCGACATGCGGGCCACCGAGACGAGCACCGCGGCCGACCTCGCGGCCCTCGCCTCCGACGTGGCCAAGGAGATCGGCCCCGGGTCCTTCACGCGCGTGGTCGAACTCAAGGGGACGGCCGAGGCCGCCCCGGGTTCCCCGCCCCTCGTCGCCGAGATGAGCGGCACGCCCTGTGTCTATTGCCGCGCCGTCGCGACGCGGGAGTACGAGGAGCGCTACGAGGAGGTCGACAAGGACGGAAACCGCCGTTCCGGGACGAGGCGCGGCTCGGAGACGGTGTCGTCCAACGAGCGGCGCGCGCCCTTCGCCCTCCGCGACGGGACGGGCGCGGTGGAGATCGACCTTGAAGGCGCGAGCGTCGAGGCCGAGCGCACGCTTTCCCGCTTCGAACCCGGCGAGGGTCGGGGCGCCTTTTCCCTCGGCTCCTTCAACCTCGATCTGGCCTCCTTGGCGCGGGCGGCCGGCGGCCGGCGCACGGTCGGCTATCGCTTTGAGGAGTGGGCCATCCCCATCGGCCGGCGCCTCTACGTCCTCGGCGAGGCCGACGATTCCGGCGGCCGGCTCCGCGTCCGCAAGCCCGGCTCCAAGGGCGCCCGCTTCATCGTTTCCGTGAAGAGCGAGGAGGAACTCGTGAAGGCCGCCACGGGCCTCGCCACGGGCCTCACGGTCGCCGCCGCCTTGCTCGGCGCCGGTGCCCTCGTCCTCGCGGTCCTCCTCATCCTCGGGATCCTCTCCTAGCCCCGGCCTCCCGCCGGTCCGCGCCGGTCAGACAAACCCGCCCCGGTCAGGCCAAGCTCGCCCCGGTCAGTAAAGGCTCGCGCCGGTCAGGCCCGGCCTTTTAGGACGCGGAGGTCCCGGTAGACGGCGCTGGCCGTCTCGAGGGGCCCGGCTCCCCTGCCGGAGATCGCGACCTCCCCGCTGCGCTCGCAGTCAAAGACGATGGCGGCGCCGCCGCCGGGCGCCGCGAGGGGAGAGCCCGCCGGCAGCTCCTCGAGCGCGACCGCCGCCGCGAGCCCGCCTCCGGCGCCAGCCCTTCGCGTCAGGCGCCCGACGGCGCGGAGGCGAGCGCCCTTCGCCCGCGCCGCCGCCAGGCGCTCCGGGGTCGCCGCGCGCACGCTTTCCCGCGCCACCTCCGCGACCGCGAGGCGCTCGCCGAGCGTCGCCCGCGCCAGGATGACGAGCTTGGCGGCCGCGTCCCAGCCGTCGAGGTCGGAGGAGGGATCGGCTTCCGCCATGCCGAGGCCCTGCGCGCGCGCGACCGCCGCCTCGAGCGACAGTCCCTCCTCCATCAGGCTCAGGACCAGGCTCGAGGTGCCGTTGAGGACCGCCGCCAGGCCGCGGATCGGCGAGCCGAGGGCGAGGGCGCGGCCCGAATCCAGGATGGGCAGGCCGGCGCCGACCGTCGCGCTGCAGCGGACGCGGGCGGCGAAGGCCTCGGGGCCGCCGGACGCGGCTTCGAGTTCCTCCCAGGCCGCGGCGAAGGGCCCCTTGGCCGCCGAAGCGACGCGGGCGCCGAGGGCCAGGGCGCGAAGGACGCGATCCTTCGCCGCGCCGCCGGTCGCGAGCTCCGTCGGGCCGAGCTCGACATGGATCGCGGGCGGCCTCGCTTCGAGCGCCCTCAGGAAGGCCTCGCTTCCGGCGTCGAAGCGCTCTCCCGGGAGGGCCGGCGCGGCGGCCAGGCTCACCCCTTCCGCCTTGGCGGCGGCCAGCGCCGCGAGCCGCCCGGGCCCGAAGCCCTCGGCGGCGGCGAGGCAACCGGAGGAATCGCCGACAAGGATGACGCGGAAGGCGACGCGCGCCTCGGCGTCCGAGGCCAGTATGCCGAGGAGGGCCCGGCCGACATGGCCGAGCCCGGCTATCGAGATGTCGGCGACGCGTCGCCCTTCCTGCCCTTCCATGCTGTCCTCCGCTCGGGCGATTGTAGCTTCCGACGGGGCCGTGGGGAAGGGCCGGCAGCGCCCCGGCGGCGGGCTCGCCGCCGCCGCCGAGGCCTCGTCCGCCGCGTCATGGTCCGCGGCGTCGCGGCCGCCATTTCCCTCGCCGCCGGCGCCCGGGCCGCCGGCGTCTTCGGGCTAGAAGCGCAGCTCCAGGGAGAGGCCGGCCTCGGCGCTCCAGACGGCGAGGCCGCCGGCGAGCGCGCGGGAGGCGGCGGCGGAAAGGCCGAGGAAGAGGCCCTGTTCGAGCTCCGCCCTGCCGAGGAGTCCCCCGCGCCAGAGCTCCCGGTCGACGAGCCAGAGCCCCGACGCGGAGAGGCTCGAGTACTCCGACAAGCCATAGGTCAGCGCCGCGTAGAGACTGTGCGCCCCGTAGGGGGCCTCCGCCGCCGGCGATCCGTCGTAGCGGTACTCCGCCGCCGCGACGAGGTCGCCCGCGGAGGCGTCGAAGCCC
>DAINBW010000049.1:0-10508 GCA_036732745.1 Spirochaetales bacterium
CATCGTCGTTCCCTTCCCGCCCTCGGCCTCGGACTCCTCCTTTCCGGCGCCTATCTCGCGGCGAGCGCCGCCGGCGTGTTCAACGCCATCCCCCGGGTGGACGCCGCCCTCGGCTACGGCGCGCTCTTTCTGGTCGGCCTCCTCACCTCGGTGCACTGCGTCGCGATGTGCGGGGGCATCGCCCTCTCCCAAAGCCTTCCCGGGACCGCCGCGGAGCGGTCGGAAACGGGCGGCTCCGGCCGCCTGGCCAGGCTCGAACCCGGCCTCCTCTACAATGCCGGTCGCGTCCTTGCCTACACCCTGATCGGCGGTCTGGCCGGAGCCCTCGGCTCCGCCTTCGATTTTTCCCCGCAGGCGAAAGGCGCCATCACCGCCCTGGCCGCCCTCCTCATGCTCGGCTTCGGCCTCCGAGGCCTCGGCCTCCTCCCTCGCCTACCCCGGATTCTGTCCCCTGGCAGGCTTGGATCCACCCGCCTCGGCGCCTCGGCTTCGCGCCTGGCCGCCTACCTGCGCCGCCGCGGCCCCTTCGCCGTCGGCCTCCTAAACGGCCTCATTCCCTGCGGCCCCCTCCAAACGATGCAACTCTACGCCCTCGGCGCGGGCGGCTTCCTGGCCGGAGCACTGTCCCTCTTCGCCTTTTCCCTCGGGACTGTCCCCCTCCTCCTCGGTTTCGGCCTCGCCGCCGCGCTTCTCCCCCGCCGCGCCCTCCCCTTCATCAGGCAGGCAAGCGCCGTCCTCGTCATCGTCCTGGCCTTCGTAACCTTCGGACGAGCGGCCGCCCTCGCGGGCCTCCCCCTCTTCGAACCCGGCCTAAGCTCCCTTTCCCGGAACGACGGAGGCGCCCTCCGCGGCGACCTTCCCGCCATCGAGGCAAGCCTATCCCTCCCGGGACGCGGCACCCTGGGGACAGTGCTTGGCGCTTCGGGGACAGTGCTCGCCGCGGATACGGCCGGCAAGCTTCCCGCCGCGACGCTGGAAAAGGGCTTCCAGTCGATCACGACGGAGTTCAAGGCCAACGCCTACCAGGCCTTCGCCGTACAGGTGGGCATTCCCGTCAAATGGACGATCCGGGTCCGGGCACAGGATCTCAACGGTTGCAACAATCCCGTCGTCGTCCCCGCCTTCCGGCTCAAAAAGGTCCTCGTGCCCGGGGACAATCTCGTCGAGTTCACGCCGACGGCCGAGGGCGTCATACCCTATAGTTGTTGGATGGGCATGATCCGCAGCCGGATCGTCGTGGTCTCGAGCCTGGCGGCGGCGGAGAGGGCCGGCGCGCCCGCGATCCTCGCCGATTTCGGCGGCCCGGCCGCTTCGGACACGGCATGGGGCTCTCCGTCAAGTTGTTGCGCCGGCGCGAGCGCCGGGGCCGGGTACGGAACCGCGGACAGCCCCGCGGGCGAGTAGCCGGTTTTCCCCGGCTGAACCGGCTCACATACATAGAGATTTTAGTATATTAATGGGATGAACCTGTGGAGGATTCGACGATGATACGCGCTCTCCAGCTTTCAATACGCGGCATGACCTGCGCCGCCTGCGCCCAGGCCTCGGAACGGGCGGTGAAAAAGCTTCCCGGCATCGAGGAGGCGGCGGTCAATTTCGCGACCGAACGGCTCCTCGTCAAATTCGAGGACGGGAAGCTCTCGATCGAAGAGATCAAAAAAGCGGTCGAAAAGGCCGGCTACGAGGCGGTCGAGGACAGCCTCGCCAAGGAAGCGACGATCCCCGTCGGCGGCATGACCTGCGCCGCCTGCGCCAAGGCCATCGAGCGCGCCGTCGGCAAGCTGCCGGGCGTCGAGTCGGTCGCCGTCAACCTCGCCACCGAGCGCGCCCAGGTCCGTTGGGACGGCGCCCTGCTCCGCCTCTCCGAGATCAAGGAGGCGATCCGCTCGGCCGGCTACGAACCCCTCGCCCTCGATTCGGGCGCCAAGGTCGACGAGCACCAAAAGGCCAAGGAAAGGGAGACCCGCCTCCTCTGGACCAACTTCGCCGTCTCCGCCTTCTTCTCGATCCCCCTCCTTTACGTGGCCATGGGCGCGATGCTCGGCTTGCCCATCCCCGCGAGCCTCGCTCCCATGCAGTACCCGCTCAGCTACGCCCTCTTCCAGATCGCGCTGGTCGCGCCGGTCCTGGTCGCGGGCCGACGATTCTATTCGGTCGGCTTCAAGGCCATCCTGCGGGGCGGACCCAACATGGATTCCCTCATCGCGATGGGCACGACGGCCGCCGTCGCCTACAGCCTCTTTTCGGTCTATCGCATAACGCAAGGCGACTTCTCCCAGGTCGACCACCTCTACTTCGAGACGGCCGGCGTCATCATCACCCTCATCCTCCTCGGCAAGTCCCTCGAGTCCGTGACCAAGGGGCGCACCTCCGAGTCGATCAAGAAGCTGATGGCCCTGAGCCCCAAGACGGCCACCATCCTCCGCGGCGACGCGGAGCTGGAGATCCCCGTCGAGGAGGTCGAGGTCGGCGACCTCGTCCGCGTCCGCCCGGGCGAGAAGATCCCCGTGGACGGCGAAGTGGTTTCCGGCGCGAGCGCCGTCGACGAGTCGATGCTGACCGGAGAGAGCCTGCCGGTCGACAAGGCCGCGGGCGACAAGGTCGTCGGCGCCAGCGTCAACAAGAACGGCGCCCTCCTTTTCCGCGCCGAGCGCGTCGGCGCCGACACCGCCCTCTCGCGCATCGTCAAGCTGGTAGAGGACGCGCAGGGATCGAAGGCGCCCATAGCCCGGATGGCGGACGTGGTCTCCGGATGGTTCGTCCCCATCGTCTTCGGCATCGCCGTCGCCGCCGCCCTCGCCTGGGCTCTGGCGGGGCACGACGCCGCCTTCTCCCTCACCGTCTTCGTCGCGGTGCTCACCATCGCCTGCCCCTGCGCCCTCGGCCTGGCCACTCCCACCGCCATCATGGTGGGCACCGGCAAGGGCGCGGAGCACGGCGTCCTCTTCAAGTCCGGCGCCGCGCTCGAGACCGCGCATCGCGTCGACATGGTCGTGTTCGACAAGACGGGCACCCTCACGCAAGGCCGTCCCGAGCTCACCGACCTCGTCCCCTCCGGCGGCTTCGCCGCTGACGACCTGCTTTCGCTCGCGGCCTCCGCCGAGCGCGGCTCCGAGCATCCCCTCGGCGAGGCGATAGTCCGCGCCGCCGCGGCGCGCGGCGCCGCCATCCTCCCCGCGGAGGACTTCGCCGCCCTGCCCGGGCATGGCATCGAGGCGAAGGTGGGCGGCAGGCTCGTCCTCATCGGCAATCCCCGCTTCCTCGCGGCGCGGGGTGTGGACGCCGCCGCCGGTCTTCCCGAGGCGGAGCGGCTTTCCGGCCAGGGCAAGACGCCGATGTTCGTCGCGGTGGACCTCTCCTACGCCGGCCTCGTCGCGGTCGCCGACGTCGTGAAGGAATCGAGCGCCGCCGCCGTCGCCGCCCTCCACGCCATGGGCGTCGAAGTGGCGATGATCACGGGCGATTCGAGCCGGACCGCGGCCGCCATCGCCGCGCAGGTCGGCATCGACCGCGTCCTCGCGGAGGTCCTGCCCCAGGACAAGGCCGCCGAGGTCAAGAAACTCCAGGCGGAAGGCAGGAAGGTCGCGATGGTCGGCGACGGCATCAACGACGCGCCGGCCCTCGCGCAGGCCGACGTCGGCGTCGCCGTGGGCTCGGGCACCGACGTGGCGATGGAAAGCGCCGACATCGTCCTCATGCGGAGCGATCTTCTGGACGTGCCGACCGCCTTCAAGCTCTCCAAGAGCGTCATCCGCAACATCAAGCAAAACCTGTTCTGGGCCTTCGGCTACAACGTGCTCGGCATCCCCGTGGCCGCGGGTCTCCTCTACGCCTTCGGCGGCCCCCTCCTGAACCCGATCATCGCGGCCGCCGCCATGTCCATGAGTTCGGTTTCGGTATTGACCAACGCGCTTCGACTGAAGCGATTCAAGCCCTACGGGGCGCAAGGAGCGAAAGCATGAGAAAGCTGCTGACTATCGAGGGCATGAGCTGCGGACACTGCGTCATGCGCGTGAAGTCCGCCCTGGGCGGCGTGGCGGGCGTCGCGTCCGTCGACGTGGACCTCCTCAAGAAGAGCGCCATGGTGGAGGGAGAGGCCCTGGACGACGCGGCCCTGACGGCCGCCGTCGCTGATTCCGGCTATCGCGTTGCGAAGGTGATGCCGTGAGGGCCGCGCGGATCGCCGGCCTCGTCCTGGCCGCCGCGGCCATCGTCGCGGCCCAGGCCGGTTGCGCCAAGACCGACGTGGTCGCCAAGTTCGCCAAGACCTCCTTCGCCGCCCTCGCGGAAGCCTCCAAGGACCGCGTGGCCTGGGACGATGAGGAGGGCGCCTGGTCCTTGAAATCGCCCGCGGGCGACGAGGTCCTCGTCGCCGCCGACTTCTCGCGGAACGGCGCGGCGGGCGGCATGGCCGACATGGAACGGCCCGACGTGGAGTTCTCCCTCGACGCGGCGCCCTTCCTCGCGGCCGGCCTCGACCTCGCCAAGCTGCCGGCGGCCGAGGGCATCAAGTACGAGCTCGAGGAGGGACGCTTCATGCTCCACTTCGAGCTGGGGAGCGGCGCCTTCGCCGCCTCGGCCAAAAAATCCCTGCCGGAGGCCTTCGCCGAGATCGTGCGGACGGAGCGGCCCAGGATCGGCTATCACGCCGCCCTGGACCACTACGGAATCATGCTCGGCGGCGGCAACATGCTCGAGTGGGCCAAGGATCCCGCGAAGAACGACAAGGACCTCGTGCTCGTCCTGGAGCCAGGCCCCCTCGTGGCCGCGGGCCTCGATCCCGCCAAGGTCCAGGGCTGGGCCTTCGCCAAGGTGGAGACGATGGACGACAAGGGAGCCAAGATCCTCGTGGACAAGCTCCTCCGGCCCTTCGACCTCCGCTGACCTGAAGGCAGGGCCGCAAGGACATGCCGGGCCTCGTGCTCGTCGCGGACGACGAGGAAAAGATCGCCAGGATGGTCGCGACCTATCTCGAGGCCGCTGGCTTCGAGACGGTCGTGGCCCGCGACGGCCGGGAGGCGCTCGCCGCCTTCCGCGCCCGGCCGCCGGACTTGGCGTTGCTTGACATAGCGATGCCCGGCATCGACGGCCTCGAGGTGGCCCGCGCGATCCGGGCTTCCTCGGACCTGCCGATAGTGTTCCTGACCGCCCGCGCCGAGGAGGCCGACAAGGTGCTCGGCCTCGAGCTCGGCGCGGACGACTACGTGACCAAGCCCTTCAGTCCGCGGGAGCTCGTGGCGCGGGTCCGGGCCGTCCTGCGGCGCGGCCGCCTTTCCGACCGCGCGCGCGACGCGGATCCGCCGCTCCGGCGGGGCGGGCTCGAGATCGATTTCCGCCGGCGCCTGGCGCTCGTCGACGGCGAGCCGCGCCCCCTCACCGCGGTGCAGTTCGACATCCTGGCCTTCCTGGCCCGCGAACCGGGCCGGGTTTTCGGCCGCCTCGCCATCCTCGAGGGAGCCTCCGGCGAGGCCTTCGAGGGCTACGAACGCACGATCGACGCCCACGTCAAGAACATCCGCAAGGCGCTCGGCGACGACTCGGGCGAGCCCCGCTTCATCGGCACCGTGCGGGGCGTCGGCTACCGCTTTCTCGAACCCGGCGGCGCCGGACCGGGCGGGGCCTGACCGCCGTGCGTCTCAAGCGCCGGCTTTCCCTCTCCTTCCTCGTCGTCATCCTCGCGGGTTCGGCCTCGACCCTCCTCCTCGTGCGGCCGGCCACCGAAAGCGTCTACCGCTCCTTCGTGTTCTCCGGCGACGCCGGCAAGGCCCGCGCCTACGCAGCCGTGCTCGCCGGCTACTGGACCGAAAAGGGGAGCTGGGAGGGCACGCAGGCCTTTCTCCACGAGATGCCGGATCGGCTGCTCCAATCCCTCGACGAGCGCATCCACGAGGGTCGGGTTCCAGCCGCCGCGCCGGACACCGCGCCGCCAACATCCGCGGTGCCAGCAACCTCCGCGCCAGCTACCTCCGCGCCGGCAACCGCGCCGGCCGCCGCCGTCCCGCTCCGCCCCCTCGAGACGGTCGGCGCCCTCCTCGCCGACCGCGTGGCCCTGGCCGACGGCCGCGGCATCGTCGTGGCGGACACGGCCGGGCTCCTCCTCGGCACCGCCCACCCGCCGGAGCACCTCGCCCACGGCCTCCCCGTCCTCGCCGGCGGCGAACGCGTCGGCACCGTGCTCGTCGGCTCGATGATCGACTCCTCGCTCTCCGATCCCGACGCCCGCTTCCTCGGCCGCATGATGTCCGCGGTGCTGTCGGCGACCTTCCTGTCCGCGGCCCTCGCCCTCCTCCTCGGTCTGGCCTTCGCGTCCCGGGTCACGCGGCCCCTCGCCCTCCTCACCGCGGCGGCGCGGCGCGTCGAGGCGGGCGACCTCGCGGCGAGGGTGTCGGTCGGCGGGGAGGACGAGGTCGCCGACCTCGCCCGCTCCTTCAACGCGATGACGCGCGAACTCGCCCGCCTCGAGGAGGCCAAGCGGCGCATCATCGCGGACGCCTCGCACGAGCTCCGGACGCCGGCCACGCTGATCCAGGGCGCGCTGGAGGCGATGCTGGACGGCGTGTACGCGCGCGACGACGCGACGCTGCGCTCCGTGCACGAGGAAGCCGTCCGCCTGGCGCGCCTCATCGACACGCTCCGCGAGCTGGAGCTCGTCGAGTCCGGCGCTTTCCGCCTCGAGCCCGAGCCGGTGGACGCGCGGGAGGCGGTCATCCGCGCGGCCGCCCTCTTCCAGGCCCAGGCCCGGGCCAAGGGCGTCGCCCTGGGCGTCGCCGCGGGCGGGGAGGGACTCCTCGTCGCGGCCGATCCCTCGCGGTTGGCCCAGGTCCTCGCGATCTTCCTCACCAACGCCCTGGCCTACTCCCCGGAGGGCGGGCGCGCGGAGCTCGCCGTCCGGAGGGCCGCCCCGTCCGCGGGAACGGCGTCCTCGGGAACGGCGTCCGCCGGGGCGGAGCCGGGCCTCGTCGCCCTGGCCGTCGGCGACTCGGGTCCGGGCGTGCCGCCGGCGGAACGCCGACGCGTCTTCGAGCGCTTCTACCGCGTCGATCCCTCGCGCTCGAGCGCCTCGGGCGGCCGCGGGCTCGGCCTGGCCATAGCCGCGGAGATAGCCAAGGCCCACGGCGGCCGCATCGAGCTCGGCGACTCGCCCCTCGGCGGCGCGGAGTTCGTCCTCCTCTTGCCCGCGACGGCCGCCCCGGACTAGAATCGAGCCATGTTCCGCCCGGAAGAGATCATCTTCGCCCCGACCGCGCGCTGCAACCTCCACTGCGCCCATTGTCGCGTAACGCGCGTCCCCGAGGAGCTCGACGCCGCCTCCGCGATCGCCTTCATGGAGGACTGCGCGGCCCGCGGCGTGGAGCGCGTCGGCTTCTCCGGCGGCGAGCCCTTCCTCAGGCCCGACTTCCTCCGCGAGGTGTCCGCCGCCGCCGTGGGCCTCGGGCTCCTCTTCGACCGGCTCATGACGAACGGCGTCTGGTGGCGCGACGAAGCGGAACTCGCGGCGGTCCTCCGCGGCCTGGCCGACGCGGGCTTCGACGGCAAGCTCGGCCTCAGCGTCGACGCCTACCACGACTCCTCCGCGGAGCGGCTCGGCGCCTTCCTCCTCGCGGCCTTCGAGGCCTTCGGCCGCCGCGATTGCGTGGAAATCCTCTCCGTCGAGTCGGTCGACGACGCGCCTCTCCTCGAAAAGCTCCGCGCCGTCGCCGCCCTCGCGGGGGGCGGGCTTGTCCTCGAGGGCGGGCGGCCCCTGGCGTTCGCCGGCGCCCCGCGCCCGCGCGGCGCCCCCCCGGCCGCCGACGGCGAGGAACTCCGCGTCGACATCCGGCGCTTCCCCTACTCGGCCGCCGCGGGGGAGGAGGCCTGGCGTTCGGATTCCTGGTTCGAGGACGACTACTGCGCCGGCCCCGGCAACGTCTTCTACGTCCACCCGAACGGCAAGGTCGCCGTCTGCTGCGGCTTCGCGAACGAGAACGAGGAGCTCGTCGTCGGACGCCTCACGGAGGGCTACGATGCCTTGATGGCCGCCGCGGCCCGGAGCCCCCGCGTGCGCGCCGCCTACGAGACGGGCCTCGGCGAACGCCGCAAGGCCCTCGAGGCCGCGGGCACCGTCTTCCCGGGCAAGACCGCGGACCTCTGTTTCTTCTGCGACTACCTCTGCAAGAAGGGACTCTGAACGATGGCGAGGCTCCGGCTTGCCGGGAGCGGGTCGCGCCGCGGCGCCTCCCCCTTCGCCGCGCGACTCCTCGTCGCGGCGCTCGCCCTCGCGGCCGCCCTCCCCGCCCGCGCCGCCGATCCCGCGGACCTCCACTCCTACACCCTCGGCATCGACGCGGGGCTCGCCAGCGATTCGGTCTACTGCGTCTTCCAGGACCGGGAAGGCTTCATGTGGTTCGGCACCTTCGGCGGCCTCTCCCGCTATGACGGCGAGACTTTCACGAACTACCGGCCCAAGGCCGCCGAGGGCGCCCTCGCCGCCTCGGTGGTCTTCGCCCTCGCGGAGGACGGCGAGGGCAGGCTCTGGGTCGGCACCGACGGTGGCGGCCTGGCCCGCTACGACCGCGAGCGCGATTCCTTCCTCCTCTTTCGCGCCGGACCCGCCGAGGCCGGGGGCCTGAGTTCCGACCGGGTACTGGCGCTCTGCGCCGACCGCCTCGGCCGGATTTGGGCGGGCACGGGCGACGGCCTCCTCAACATCGTCGATCCCGGAACCTCGCGGGTCACGCGGCTCCAGCTTCCCGCGCGTCCGGGCGCCGCGGCTCCGGCCGCCCCGGCGGGCCCGCCCGTGCGTTGCCTGGTCGCCGATCCCGAGGGCGGGGTCTGGGCCGGCACGGAAGGGAGGGGCCTCATCCGCGTCGGGGAGGACGGCCGCGTGGACTCCTTCGCCCACGATCCGCTCGAACCGCGCAGTCTCGGCTCCGACGTCATCCGCTCCCTCCTCCGCGACGCCAAGGGCCGCCTCTGGATCGGCCTCGGCGACGGCGGCGTCGACCTGCTCGACGGAGCGGGCTTCCGCCACGCGCGCGATCCGGCCTCTCCCCGCCAGGCCGTCCGCGCCCTCGCCGAGGATCCCGAAGGAGCCGTCTGGGTCGGCTACGAGGACGAGGGCATCGGCGTCCTCGATCCCGAAACCCTCGACCTCAAGGCTCCGCCCGCCGGGGCCGAGGCGATGGTCCGCGCCCTGTACCGCGACCGCCGCGGCCTCATGTGGGCCGGCTTCAAGGCCGCCGGCATCAGGACCTACAACGTCCGTTCCGCCGCCTTCACCCTCTACGGCGCCGCGGGCAAGGGGCGGCCCTTGCGGCTCGTGCGGGGCATGGCCGAACTGCCGGACGGTAGACTCCTCGTCGGCACCGACGGCGAGGGACTCTTCCGCCTCTATCCCGCCTCCGGCGAGGCCGAGCCCTTCGCCGGCCTGCCGGGCGACCGCGCCTCCAGGAAGGTCTACGCGGTCGCCGCCGGCGCCGCGGGCCTCGTCTGGATCGGCACCGACGGCGGCGGCCTCGTCGCGCGCCGCCCCGACGGGACAAGCCGCGTCTACCGCCATTCGGCCGCGGATCCCGACAGCCTCGCGCGGGACGTGGTCTGGGCCCTCCTCCAGGACGGCGACGGCCGGCTCTGGGTCGGCACCGAGGGCGGCGGCCTCGACCGCCTCGATCCCGCGACGGGACGCTTCGAGCATTTCCGCCACGACCCTTCCGACCCCTCCTCGCTCCGGGGATCCTCGGTGCGCTCGATCTACCGCGATTCGCGCGGGCGGCTCTGGATCGGCACCTGGGACGGCGGCCTTTCCCGCCTCGATCCCGGCGCCGCGGGTTTCGTGAACTACGGGCCGCGCCCCGGCGACGAGGAGTCCCTCGCCGACGCGAGCGTCAACTGCGTCTTCGAGGACTCCCGCGGCGCCGTCTGGGTCGGCACCGGCGGATCGGGCCTGGCCCGGCTCGATGTCGAGACCGGCCGCTTCCGGCACTACCACGAGGACGAGGGCCTTTTCGGCAGCACCGTCTACGGCATCACGGAGGACGGCGCCGGCAGGCTGTGGATCGCGACGGCCGCCGGCCTATCCGCCTTCGATCCAGCGGCCGAGACCTTCTTCTCCTTCGGCGCGGAGGACGGGCTCGCGACGGAAGGCCTCTCGCAAAACGCCTTCCTGAAGACCGCCACGGGAGAGCTCTGGGTCGGCGGCCCCGAAGGGCTCGCCCGCTTCGATCCCGATTCGACCGCGACGGCCTCCCCGCCGCCGGAGATCGCCATCACCGGCCTCGAGACCCCGGAGAACGGCCGGATGCCGCGACGCATCCCCGGCAAGGACCGGATCGTCCTCCCCTACGACAACGCCGGCCTCGGCTTCAGGATCGCCGTGCTGGACTTCGTAGCCCCGCGGCGCAACCGCTACGCCCTCCTCCTCGAGGGCACCCAGAAGGAATGGAGCCAGCTCGGCTACGCGAACGCCGGCACCCTGGCCCACCTCCCGCCGGGCAGCTACGTGCTCCGGGTCCGTGGCGCCAACGGCAACG
>DAINBW010000050.1:0-10453 GCA_036732745.1 Spirochaetales bacterium
GGAAAGGGGAACGCGGAGGACGCCGCCCTGCACGCTCGCCTGGACCGCGGCCGCGGAGACCGGGCCGCCCTCGGTCGGGGCGCCGTCCAGGCCGGCGGCGGCGGCGGCCGGGGTCGCCCCCTCGGCCGGGTCGAGCGTGATCGGCACGGGATCGGGGTCGGGGATGAGGGCGCCGAGCCCCTTTCCAAGGCCGAATTGCTTAGCCATGCGAGCGGTTCCTATCGCGGGCTCCGGGCCCGGTGGCGAAATGCTTATTCATCGGCGTCGCCGTCCCGGGCGCCCTTCCCCGCGCCGCCGCCTGAGGCGACGCCGGCGAAAAGGCCGGGCTCGACCTTTTCGAGTCCCTTGGGCGCGCCGACCTGCGGGCCGGTGATGGCGCCGGCCGAGCCTCCCTCCACCCGGGCGATGAGCTCGCGGGCCAGGGACTCGTAGCTCTTGGCGCCGATGCAGGAGGGATCGTAGAGGCAGACGGGCACGCCGTGGGAGGGCGCCTCGGAGAGGCGGACGTTCCGCGGCACGATCGTGCGGAAGACGCGGTCCTTGAAGTATTCGGAGACCTGCTGGACCACTTCCTGGGCGAGCTTGGTGCGGGAGTCGTACATCGTGAAGACGATGCCGCCCACCTTGAGCCGCGGGTTCATGCTCTTCTGGACCAGGCTCACGGTCTGGAGGATGAGGGAGAGACCTTCCAGGGCGAAGTATTCGCACTGGAGGGGAATGAGGACCTCGTCGGCCGCGACCAGGCCGTTCAGCGTGAGCACGCCGAGCGAGGGGGGGCAGTCGATGAGGATGTAGTCGTAGTCGGCCTGGACCGGTTCGAGGGCGCGTTTCAGGTAGCCGTTGCGGTCTTCCTTGTCGACGAGCTCGACGGTGGCGCCGGAGAGATCGATCGAGGAGGGCACGAGGTGAAGGCCTTCGACCTTCGTCGGGACGGCGGTCTCGGCGATGCCGGCCTGGCCGATGACGACCTCGTAAACCCCCTTGCCGCCCTTGCCGCCGGGAGTTCCGCCCACGCCGCTCGTCAGGTTGGCCTGCGGGTCGAAATCGACGAGGAGGGTCCGCTTGCCCTTGAGGGCGAGATAGGCCCCGAGGTTGATCGCGGTCGTGGTCTTGCCTACGCCGCCTTTCTGGTTGACGAATACGATTGTACGTGCCATCGGACCTCTCCGCGGAAGTTCGGCCATTCTAGCACAGCTTTCGATCCTCTGCCATGCCCGCGCGCGAAGGCGCGGCTTGACCACGGCCCTCCGGGATGGATAAATTGTAGAGAAAGGAGAGCCGCATGCTCAAAGAGAAAGTCCAGCGCGCCATTCAGGACGTCCGCCCCTCCCTCCAGGCCGACGGCGGCGACATCGAGCTCGTCGAGGTGGGTGAAGACGGAATCGTCAAAGTGCGCCTGACGGGCGCCTGCGGTTCGTGCCCGATGGCGGTGATCACCCTCAAACAGGGCGTCGAGAACTACCTCAAAAAGGTGATTCCCGAGGTCAAGGAAGTCGTCCAGGCCTGATTCCCCGCCTCATTGCGAACGAAAAGGCCGCCCGATCGGGGCGGCCTCTTGTTTTGGCGGCGCCGGGCGGCGCCGGCGTCAATGGACACCGTCGTCGAAGGGGCCGTCCTCATCCTCCAGGCGGTCCTGCTCAGCGGTCATCGGATGGGGCGGCGGCATGGCCATTCCGGCCATGCCCTTGGTCGGGTTTCCCATCATCACCGTGTCCCGGGCGGGTTCCCGATTGCCCTTGTCACTGCGACTCTTCGTTCCCTTGGTCATGCCATCCTCCCCGGCCTCGCGCCGCGCGGCGAAGAAGCCTTACCTGAAAGATAAGCCATTGTCCACGGATCGGCAAACGCCGCCCGGCCGGAACTCAGGAACGATGCTGCTTGCCCAGCCGCGAGAGGGTCGCCGCCATCTCGGCGAGCGGCACCTGCATGGTAACGTGGCCGAGCTCGAAGGCCGCCTTGGGCATGCCGTAGACGATGCTCGACGCCTCGTCCTGCCCGAGGGTGAGGCCGCCCTCCTTGAAGATCGAGCCGAGCTCGCGGGCGCCGTCGCGGCCCATGCCGGTCATGATCACGCCCATGGCCCGGTTGCCGTAGGCCTTGGCCACGCTCGCGAACAGGACGTCGGCGCTCGGCCGGTGGCCGTTCATCGGCGGCGCGTCGGACAAATGCGCGATCGCGCCGAGCGGACGCCGCTCCACCTCGATGTGCTTGTCGCCGGGCGCGATGAGGATGCGGCCGGGCCTGACGAGGTCGCCTTCGGCTGCCTCCTTCACGTCGAGGGGGCAGATCCGGTCCAGGCTCTTCGCGAATTCCTCGGTGAAGCCGGGCGGCATGTGCTGCACGACGACGATGGGCTGGGGCAGGTCGGCGTCGATCTTGGCGAAGACCTCGCGGAGGGCGTTCGGCCCGCCGGTGGAAATGCCGATGGCGATGAGCTCCATCGGGCCGGGCTGGCGCAGGGGCGTCGGCGGCTCGGGCCGCTCGCGGGCCTTCTGCCGGCCCTCCAGCACGGGAGCCGGTTCGAACAGCCGCTCGGGCGCCTCGAATTCGTATTGCGGCGGCTGCTTGCCCTTTTTTTTCTGGTACTGCGAACCGTAGGCGAGGAGGAGGCGGGAGAGCTCGCCGGCGACGGTGTGGATGTCCGAGGAAACCGAACCCGAGGGCTTCGTGATGAAGTCGACGGCGCCGAGGGACAGGGCCTCGATCGTCACTTCGGCCCCCTCCTTGGCGACCGAGGAAAGGATGACGACCGGCATCTCGAGGCCGAGGCGCTTGCGCTCCTTCAGGAATTCGATGCCGTTCATCTCCGGCATCTCGATGTCGAGGACGATCACGTCGGGATCGCAGCGCGGGATCTTCTGGAGGGCGAACACGCCGTTCATGGCCTTGTCGGCCACCTTGAGCCCCGGCGTCGCTTCGATGATCTTGGATACGAGGTTGCGCATGAGCGCCGAGTCGTCGACGACGAGAACGGAAACCGGATCCGGCACGGAAATCCCCCTAGATGAATTTGCGATAGAAGCAGGCCCAATCGGTCTTCACGAATTCGAATTTCGTGTTCATGCCGAAAAGCGATTCAGAATGACCGATGAACAGGAAGGACTTGGGAGCCATCGCGTCCCAGAAACGTTCGATGCTCGCCTTCTGCGCGGCTTCGTCGAAATAAATGAGCACGTTTCGGCAGAATACCACGTCGAGATTCCGGAGGCCAGAGTCGTTCTTGAGGTTGTGGTAGTCGAAGCGCACGAGCTTCTTGACCTCGTCCTTGATCTGGTAACCGCCCGCCTTCTTGTCGAAGTACTTCGGGAGATAGGCCTCGGGTATGCCCTGGATGCGGGAATCCGCGTAGAAGCCCTCCTTGCCGACCATCAGCGACTTGAGGCTGATGTCGCTCGCGACGACCTCGAAGCTCCAGCCCGGCGGCAGGATCTCCTTGAGGAGCATCGCGACGGTGTAGGGTTCCTCGCCGGTGGAGCAGCCGGCGCTCCAGAAACGCAGCTTCCGGTCGCCGGCGGCGCCGCGCATCTTGATGAGTTCGGGCACGACATAATGCTCGATCGCGTCAAAATGCGGCTGGTTGCGGAAGAAGCGCGTGAGGTTGGTCGTCACGGAATCAAGGAGGGTCTTGAGCTCCTCCTTGTCCCGAAGGATGAGGTCGTAGTAGGCCTTGAGGCTGTCGAGTTTTTTTTCCCGCAGACGTTCCTTCAGGCGGCTTTCGAGTATGGAGCGGTTGGTGGCGGAAAAATGAATGCCGCTCTCGTCGTAGATGAGCTTCCGGTAAAGCTCGAAATCGGCGTCGCCGAGGAAATCGGACATGCCCGTGGAGCCCTTCCCCGCCCTCGAGCCAGAAGTGGATCGGGCGGACATCGTCGGGAAAAAGTCTAGGCGGGGGCCGGGGGGGTGTCAATAGCGGGTCGCGGCCGGGAGGCCCGCATAATCCGGCCGTTTGCCGGGAAAGCGGCCGCCCACCGGGCTATACTTAGCGATATGAGCAAGGACTACGTGGAAGTACGGGTACACGGCGTCGCGGTCGACCCGGGAGAGGGCGCGCCCATCGTCCTCCTCCTCGACGCGGCGGGCGAGGCGGGAATCCCCGTCCCCGTCGGCGCCTTCGAGGCGAGCGCCATCATCATCGAGCTCGAAGGCATCGCGCCGCCCCGCCCCCTTACGCACGACCTCCTGGCGGAGCTTTTCCGCGAAGGCGGCATGAGCCTCGAGCGCGCCGAGCTCTACGGCGAAGGCGCGGCGACCCAGCTGGCCGGCTCGGGCCCCCTCGCCCGGCTCGTCTACCGCCGGGGCCTCCGTCGCCGTTCCCGCGAGGTCCGCCCCTCTGACGCGATAGCGCTCGCCCTCCGGCTCAAGGCTCCCATCTGCGCCGAGCGCGCGTTGCTCGGTTCCCGCGCGCAGGCGGAGGCGGCCATCCGCCCCTTCATGCCGGGGGCCGAGCCCTATTTCCTCCTCGCCTCGCATCGGGCCTGACCCGCCGGGAGTCCCCGAAGACCGCGGAAAAAAAGGCGCTTGCCGCGGCGACGCATCCGGGCCTACAATGGCGTCATGGGTCTCCTCGCATCTATAAAAACGTTGTTCGCCCGGCTCTTCTCCCGCGATCCGGAAGAGGCGCGGCGCAAGGCCGACCTCAAGCGGGTCCACGCGACCCTCGCCGAGCTCCGCCCGCCCTACTACCGCCCCAAGCAAAACCTCGTCCTGCCCGGCTTCGCCCAGGCGCTGTACGGCTTCTGCGGCGCCCTGCGCCCGCTCGCCGAACTGGCGCGGGCCACGGTCGCCTCCGGCGACGCGCGCGTCTCCCAGCGCTTCTTCGACCACCTCATCGAATGCCGCCTGCCGCCGGGCACCCAGGAACGGAAGGCCTCCTTCGCCTATGAAGGCATGGCGGAGCGCATCAAGACCTCCCTCGATCCCGACCGGGAGATCGACGCCCTGACCGACGAGTTCCAGTCCTTCCTCGGCGAGGTCGAATCCCTCGCCGCCCGCGAGCTCAACCTCGAACTCGACGAGGTCGAGCGTTTCATCGAACTCTGCCGGCACGACTACGAACGCATCCTCGGCCTCTTCGATCCGGGGGTCGCCCTCGACAACCCGAACCGCCGGCCCGACTTCGCCCCGGCCGAAGGCGAGCAGACGCACCCCGAACTCCTCGACCTGTACTACCTCCTCGCCGGCTTCTTCTTCTCCCAGGAGCTCAAGGCCAACCTCCTCCGCCTCATCGAGCGGCGCTCCTCGGGCGGCCTCGACGAGGTCAAGAAGAAAAAGCTCGACAAGATCTTCGCCCGGCTCACGGAGCTCGGGAGCGGCCGCCTCTCGCCGGACCTCATCCTGGCCCTCGCGCGCGCGACGAAGGGCGACCCCTATCTCCTCCCCGCCACGGGGCGCGAGCGCCACGACTTCGTGGAGACCTACCGCCGCCGCCTCACCCAGCAGTTCGAGAAGGACCGCGAGCGCCTCCAGCGGGAGCGCCACGAAAGCGCGATCACCGCGGACATCAAGACCCTCTTCGGCGATTCGGAGATCCACGAGATCGACGGCTACGACGACGAGAACGACGCCTATCTCCGCCGGGAAAGCCCGAACGGATTCTCCTACATCAAGCCGCTCCGCATCCTCAAGACCTTCGTCCACGACGTCTTCGAGCCCGCCATCAAGGAAGCGGTCAAGCGCCTCCTCGTGGAGGGCTACTTCGACAACAAGGGCTTCCAGAACAACCTCGCCAACATCCTCTACCAGTGCGAGCGCTCGGGGGGCCGCATCTCCGACTTCGAGGAGCAGCTCCTCGGCAACGGACGCGTCTCCATCGTGGCGATGAAGCGCTACGTGGAGGAGATGCGCCGCGGCAAGGACATCGCCTCCTTCCTGACCCGCCTCGTCGACGCCATCAACGGCCGCGCCAAGGAGATCGTGGAGGACGAGGCCGGGCTCTTCGCCATGCTCGGCGAGGCACTCACCGAGCTCGGCGCGGACTATCGCCGCTCGAGCCCCGAGCTCGTGACGAACATCCGCACCTTCGGCGGCGCCCGCAACCGGGAGATCATCTCCCAGATCCAGGCGGCGCGCGACCGGATCAACGTCCTCGTGAAGGTCCTGCGCAATTTCACCTACGTGAAGGCCCCCGTCCCCGGTTCCGTCGCCCCGCGCGAGGACGAGGACGTTTCGATCCCCGCGGCCGAACCCGTCGCCGGATCCGACGACGACCTCCCCGAGGCCGAGCGCTTCCAGTGACGCCGTCGCCCCCAAAGGAAAAGCCGCCCGGCGACCCGGGCGGCTTTTTTTTCGCGTTGGACGGAATCAGAGATAGAAGGAGAGGAAGACGCTGGCGGAACCGGTCCCTATCCTCGAGTAGGAATTCGTCGTAACGGCGCTGGTGACGGTGTCGGTTTCGGACATCTTGTAGAAGTTCGCGCCGAAGCGATATTCCGCGCCGAGGGAAACGCCGTTCATGATGAAGCACTCGGCGCCGAGGGAGGCGCCGCCGCCGAAGACGCTGTACGCAAGCTTTTGGGTGCCGGCCGGGTTGTCTTCGTTGTAGAAACCCATGGACAGGTACCCGCCCGCCACGAGGGCGACGGGACCCTTCTTGGCAAGCGTATAGGTCGCAAAGGGACGCAGGCCGAAGTATCCGGTTTTGAGCACATTCGCGGAACCGCTCAGCGTGACCGAGTCGGAGCTGAAATAGAGTCCCGCGCCGACCGCCAACTTGTCGATCACGAAGTACTTGGCGCCAATGCCGTAGCCGGTGGCCGCCCAGTTCGTGCCCGTGTAGTTGCCGTTGGGCAGATCCACCGGCGTTCCCCCGACGCCAAAGGTCCCAAGGCCATCCATCGTGAACTGCAAGACCATCGCTCCCTTGGAATCGACCGGAGCGGCCTGGGCGGCGAGGCCGGCGACCAGGGCAAGGGCAAGGATAGCCGCGATGCCGATTTTCTTCATAGAAACCTCCATAATTGTTTGTGCCAGGGTTTTTCCTGACGGCGTATAATATACCACGCGCGAAGCAAAAACCAAAAGTCGCGCCACTTTGCACGCCCGCCGCCTCGCTTGACCCTCGCGGTCCGCGCGTGCTAGAACCGCGCATGGAGCCTATCGACCAGGGCCTCGGCCACTACTGCGGTGTGGCGGGCCTCTACTCTCCCCAACCCATCAACATCCCCGAGCGCCTCTTCTACATGCTCTTTTCCCTCCAGCACCGGGGACAGGAAAGTTGCGGCATGGCCTGGGAGGAAGGCGGGCGCTACGCCAGCCGGAAGGACCTCGGCATGGTCGCGCCGGTGCTGGGCCGGGTCCTCGGCGAGGAACGGAAATCCAGCCTCGGGATAGGGCACGTGCGCTATTCCACGGCGGGGGGCGGCGGGGTGCAGAACGCCCAGCCCATCGTCGTGGGCTGCAACAAGGGCCGGCTCGCGCTGGCCCACAACGGAAACCTGTCGAACGGCGGCCGCCTCCGCGAGGAGCTCACGGCCGCCGGTTCCATTTTTCAGGGCTCGGCCGATTCCGAGCTGATCCTCCACCTGATTTCCCGCTCGCGGGAAACGGGCCGCGAGGCCTTCCTCCGCGAGGCCCTCGGCGCGCTCGAGGGCGCCTACAGCCTGACCGTCATGCACGAGGACGCCCTCGTCGCGATCCGCGACCCCTCCGGCTTCCGCCCCCTCTACGTCGGCACGAAGGGCGGCGCGACCTACGTCGCCTCGGAGACCTGCGCCCTCCACGCGGTGGGGCCCATGGACTACCGCGAGATCGAACCGGGCGAGGTCCTCGTCGTGGACAAGGACGGGGCGCGCTCCTTCTTCCTCGAACCGGCCCTGCCCCGCCGCTCCTGCGTCTTCGAGCTCATCTACTTCGCGCGGCCGGACTCCGAGGTCTTCGGCGAGTCCGTCCACGGCGCCCGCGTCCGCCTCGGGGAAGCCCTGGCGGAGCTCGACGCCGAGGCGGGCCTCAAGGCGGACGTCGTCGTGCCGGTGCCCGATTCCGGCAACATCTCCGCCATCGGCTACGCGCGCCGCGCGGGCATCCCCTTCGACTTCGGCCTGGCGCGGAGCCACTACGCGGGCCGGAGCTTCATCCTGCCCACGAAGGACCAGCGCGAGCTCGCCGCGCGGCTCAAGCTCCACGCGGTGAGCGAGGTCGTCGCCGGCAAGCGGGTCGTCATGATCGACGACTCCCTCGTGCGCGGCACAACGAGCCGCATCATCGTGGGCCTCCTCCGCGAGGCCGGCGCCCGGGAAGTACACCTGCGCCTGGCCGCCCCGGAGCTCAAGTGGCCCTGCCACTACGGCATCGACATCCCTTCCCGGGAGGAACTCATCTCGAACCGCCTCGACCCCGCGGGCATCGCCCGGGAGGTCGGCGCCGATTCGGTGCGTTTCCTCCCCGTGGACCGGCTTCTCGCCGGCCTCGACAAACCCTCCGGCTATTGCGCCGCCTGCTTCGACGGAAACCACCCCTTCCGTCCGGACTCGGGCGGAAAGGAACGACCATGAGCGGCCTCGACTACGAAAAGGCGGGAGTCTCGATCAAGAAGGGCGACGACTTCGCGGACTTCATCAAGGGTCTCCCCTCCAAGGCGGTGTCCCGGGGCCTCGGCGGCTTCGCCGGCGGCTCGCCCCTCAACCTGAAGGGTTATGCGGAGCCGCTCCTCCTCACCTGCACGGACGGCGTCGGCACCAAGCTCCTCGTCGCCAAGAAGCTCGGGAAGTGGGACACGGTCGGCATCGACCTCGTGGCGATGAGCGTCAACGACCTCGCGGTCTGCGGCGCCCAGCCCCTCCAGTTCCTCGACTACATCGCCTGCGGCAGGATCCGCGACGAGGTCCTCCACGCCGTGATCAAGGGCGTCGTCGCGGGCTGCGAGATCGCCGGCTGCGAGCTCACGGGCGGCGAGACCGCGGAGATGCCCGACCTCTACGCGGAGGACGACATCGACCTCGCGGGCTTCGCCGTCGGCGTCGTCGACAAGCCCAAGGCCCTGCCCCGCCCCGAGCGCATCGCGGAGGGCGACCTCCTCCTCGGCATGCCGAGTTCCGGCGTCCATTCGAACGGCTACAGCCTGGCCCGGAAGTGCGTCGCGGAGAGCGACCGCGCCGCCTGGGAGGAGCTTCTCGCGCCGACGCGCATCTACGTGCGCGAACTCCTGGCCCTCATCGCGACGGACAAGGTCGCCGCGGCCGCCCACATCACCGGCTCGGGGCTTTCGGGCAACGTGGACCGCGTCCTTCCGGCCGGACTCCGCGCCGAGTTCTCCTGGGATTGGCCCGAGCCTCCGATCTTCGACAAGATCCGGAAGGGCGGCCCGGTCGCCGAGACGGAAATGCGCGCCGTCTTCAACATGGGCATCGGCATGGTCGTCGTCGCCAAGGAAGCCGACGCGGCGGCCCTGGCGGCGGTCGCCAAGCAGGAAGGCACGGAACTCCTCCGCGTCGGCCGCGTGGTCCGTGGCTAGGCTCGCCGTCCTCGCGAGCGGCAACGGGTCGAACTTCCAGGCCCTGGCCGAGGCGATCCGCGACCGGGCGAACGGCGACCCCTCGGCGCCCCGCCACGAGCTCGTCCTCCTCGCCCACGACCGCAAGGCCGCCTTCGCGGCCGAGCGGGCCCGTGCTCTCGGCATCCCGGCCCGCCACGTCCCCTACGCCGGCCCGGGCCGCCCGGAGGATCCGGAAAAGGCGCGCGCCGCGGCGGAGGCCGAGCTCGGCGCGGCGCTCACGGCATCGGGAGCCGAGCTCCTGGCCCTGGCCGGCTTCATGCGCATCCTGTCGCCGGAGTTTGTCCGGGCCTGGGAAGGTCGCCTCGTCAATGTCCATCCCTCCCTGCTCCCGGCCTGGCCGGGTGCCCACGCCATCCACCGGGCCTTCGAGGCGGGGGAACGACGCTTCGGCGTCAGCGTCCATTTCGTCGACGCGGGTATGGACACGGGGCCCCTCATCGCCCAGAGTGAATTCAGGGTGGAAAGGGGCGTTGGTCTCCCGGAGATCGAAGCCCGCGTCCATGAGGAAGAGCACCGTCTGTACCCCCGGGTCGTCCTCGGGCTCCTCGACGAGATCGAGGCGGGAAGGAGGAGGCAATGAAGATACTCGTCGTCGGCAACGGCGGCCGCGAGCACGCGATGCTCTGGGCCCTCGGAAGGGGCGCCGACCCAGCCTCCGGCCCGGCCAAGAGCGGCGCCAAGGGCGGCGGCAAGGGCCGCGCCGGCGCCCCCGAGCTGTTCTGCGCCCCGGGCAGCGCCGGCACCGCCGGCCTCGCGCGGAACCTGCCCCTCGACACCGAAAATCCGGCCGCCGTCGTCGCCGCCTGCCGCGAACTCGGCATCGGCCTCGTCGTGGTCGGCCCCGAGGTCCCCCTCGCCGCGGGCCTCGTGGACGCGCTCGCCGCGGCGGGCATCCCCGCCTTCGGCCCGCCGCGCAAGGCCGCGGCCCTGGAGGCGAGCAAGTCCTTCGCCCGCTCCTTCTGC
>DAINBW010000051.1:0-10357 GCA_036732745.1 Spirochaetales bacterium
GAGGCGTCGTCGCCGACGGCAAGGCCCGGGGCGCGGCCGCCGCCCGCCTCGCCCTCGGCTTGGCCGCGCGGGGAAGCGCCGCCGCCGCCACCGAGGCCATCCCCCCCTCGGTCCTGCTCAATTACCAGAGCCTCCAGCGGCTCGACATCGACCTCTCGCGGGCGCCCCCCGGCGCGCAAATCCTTGGAAAGCCCGTTCCCTTCTTCGTGCGTTACGCGCGCCCGATCCTGGCGCTGGCCGTCCTGGCCGGCCTGGCCGCCGTCGCGGCCATCCTGTTCGCCGCGAGCCGGCAGAAGCGGCTCTCCGCGGCCGCGGCCGCCGCCGCCCTCCTCGAGGCCAAGGTGGCGGAGCGCACCCGGGAACTGGCCGACATGAACGAGGAGCTCGCCGCCTCCAACGAAAACCTCGTGACGGCGCTCAGGCGCGTCGAGGCGGCGCAGGAGGAGCTCGTGCGCGCGGAGCGGCGGGACCTCGCCTCCCGCTTCGCGGCCCGGCTCGCCCACGAGCTCAATTCCCCCCTCGCGGCGCTCCTTTCGGCCATCGCCTCGACCAGGTCGGCGAGCGACGATCTCGAGGCCGCGGGTTCGGCCTATTCCTCGCTGGACGAGGAGGGGCGCCGCCTGCTCACCGCGCTGGCGCGGAACGCCGTGCCCGAATTCACCCCGATCGACGGGAAGCGACTGGTCGGCAAGACCGCGCGCGACGGCGCCCGGGCCTTCAGGAGCTTCGCCGCGTCGAAAGGCCTTCCCGAGGAGATCATCGAGCGGCTCGAGGCCTTGGGCCGGCCGCCCGACGCGGGCCTCGTCTCGCGGCTCGCCGGCAGGCGGGACCTGGCGGCCATCCTCGAGGCGACCGAGGCCGTCGTCGGCTTGCGGGTCTCGGCCCGCCTCGCCGAGGCGGCCGGCCTCGCCGCGCGGGAGGTCGTCGCCAAGCTCGGCGTCTTCCTGGCTCCCCCGCTCGACCGCGGCGCCGCCCCCCTCCATCCGATCCTCGCCTCGCTCGACGAGGCCAAAGGGCTCCTGCCCGCGGAGGACGCCTCGCGCGTCAGCCTGGCCTCCCGCGACTGGGGCGAGGTCCGTTCCGATCCAAAGCGCCTCGTCCACCTCCTGTTCGAGCTGTTGCGGGCCGCCCTCGCCGCGGGGCAGGGCGCCTCCGTGCGGGTGGCGGCGGAGCGGTGGGCGCGGCGGCGGGCGCCGGGCGAAGCGCCGGGCGCCGGCGACCGGCTCTCCCTCGTCGTCGAGGCCCGCGGCGCGGCGATAGAGCGGGGCTTCGCCTCGCAGGCCTTCGAGTCCTTCGCCGGCGCCGACTTGGGCGCGACGAGCCTCGGGCTCCTCGCGGCGAGGAAGATCGCGGAGGACCACGGCGGCCTCGTCCGCTGCGAGGAAGCCGAGGGCCTGCGCCGCTTCGTGCTCGAGTTGCCGCTGGAGTAGGACTACACAAAAATTAAGCGGTACCCCCTTGCGGGGCGGCCCCGGCGGCGTTATCTTTGCTCTCGTCATGGATAAACTCATCATCAAAGGCGCGCGGGAGCACAACCTCAAGAACATCGATCTCGAGTTGCCCCGCGACAAGCTCATAGTGATTTCGGGACTTTCGGGATCGGGCAAGAGTTCCCTCGCCTTCGACACGATTTTCGCGGAGGGGCAACGGCGCTACGTCGAATCGCTGTCCGCCTACGCGCGGCAGTTCCTGGGCCGCATGGACAAGCCCGACGTCGACTACATCGAAGGGCTTTCCCCCGCCATTTCGATCGAGCAGAAGACCACCCACCGCAATCCCCGCTCGACCGTCGGCACGGTGACCGAGATCTACGACTACTACCGCCTCCTCTACGCCCGGATCGGCATACCCCATTGCCCCAAATGCGGCCGGGTCATCAAGGAGCAGTCGGTCGACCAGATCCTCGACACGATGCTCTCCTGGCCCAAGGGCACCAAGCTCGCGATCCTCGCGCCCGTCGTGCGCGCGCAGAAGGGCGAGCACAAGAAGATCCTCGAGGACGCGGCCAAGCAGGGCTTCGCCCGCGCCCGGGTCGACGGCGAGATCCGCGAGCTGCCGACGGACGAAAGCGACTCGATCAAGCTGGAAAAACAGAAGAAGCACTCGATCGAAATCGTCGTCGACCGGATCAAGCTCGCCGACGATTCCAGGAAGCGCCTCTCGGAGGCCGTCGAGACCGCGCTTGGCATCGCGGAGGGCACGGTGATCGCCGTGCGCGGCGAGGGCGACGCGGCGACGGAGGACTTCTTCAGCCAACACGGCGCCTGTCCCGAGTGCGGTATTTCCCTGCCGGAGATGGAGCCGCGGCTCTTTTCCTTCAACGCGCCCCAGGGCGCCTGCCCGGTTTGCTCGGGGCTCGGCGTCAAGCTCGAATTCGATCCGGACCTCGTCATCCCCGACAAGACCCTCTCCTTCAACGAGGGCGGCTGCGTGCCCTACAACCCGGACGCGGCCTGGTACCGCAGCCGCTTCGAGGGGCTCGCCAAGCACTTCAAGTTCGACCTCTCGACGCCCTTCGGCGAGTTGCCCAAGCGGATCATGGACGCCCTGCTGTACGGCTCCGACGAGGCGGTGAAGATCAAGTACGAAAACCGCGAGGGGACCGGCAAGTTCGAGTACGAGTCGCGCTTCATCGGCATCCTGGCCGACCTGAAGCGCCGCTACCTGGAGACGCAGTCGGACGGCATCAAGCAGTGGCTGGAGCGCTTCATGACCGAGCGCCCCTGCGAGGCCTGCGGGGGCAAGCGCCTCCGCCCCGAGGCCCTCGCGGTGACGGTGGGCGGCACCGGCATCCACGAGCTTTCGGCCAAGTCGGTGGAGGAGAGCCTGGCCTTCTTCAAGGCGATCTCCTTCACGAAGACCGAGGAGCAGATCGCCAAGCAGATCCTGAAGGAGATCACGGCCCGCCTCAGCTTCATGCAGAACGTCGGTCTCGAGTACCTGTCGCTCGAGCGCAAGGCCGGCACGCTTTCCGGCGGCGAGGCGCAGCGCATCAGGCTCGCGACCCAGATCGGCAGTTCCCTCGTCGGCGTGCTCTACATCCTCGACGAGCCTTCCATCGGCCTCCACCAGCGCGACAACCAGCGACTCATCGACACCCTCGTGTACCTCCGCGACATCGGCAACACGCTCGTCGTCGTCGAGCACGACGAACAGACCCTGCGCACGGCCGACTACATCGTGGACCTCGGTCCGGGAGCGGGAGTCCACGGCGGCCACGTCGTCGCCGAGGGCAGCCCGGAAGAGGTCATGCGGAACAAAAAGAGCCTCACGGGGCGCTTCCTGGCCGGGACCCTGACCATCGACGTGCCCGCCGAACGCCGCGCGGGCAGCGGCAAGAGCATCGTCATCCGCGGCTGCCGCGAACACAACCTCAAGGGCATCGACGTCGAGCTGCCCCTGGGCCTTTTCACCTGCATCACCGGCGTCTCCGGCTCGGGAAAGAGCACACTCCTGACCGACCTCCTCTATCCCGTCATCTCGAACAGCGTCATGGGCACGAACTGGCCCGAGGGCGACTACGACACGGTGGAGGGCGTGGACGCGATCGACAAGATCATCAACATCGACCAGAGTCCCATCGGCCGGACCCCCCGCTCCAATCCGGCCACCTACGCGGGCGTCTTCACGGGGATCCGCGACCTCTTCGCCTCCCTGCCGGAATCCAAGAAGCGGGGCTGGAAGCCCGGCCGCTTCAGCTTCAACGTGAAGGGCGGACGCTGCGAAGAGTGCCAGGGAGACGGCACCAAGAAGATCGAGATGAACTTCCTCCCCGACGTGTACATCACCTGCGAGGTCTGCCACGGACACCGTTTCAACGCGGACACCCTCGACGTGCGTTACAAGGGCAAGAACATCTCCGAGGTCCTCGACATGACGATCGAGGAGGCCGCGGGCTTCTTCGAGCACATCCCGCACATCGCCCACCGCATGAACACCCTCCTGTCGGTGGGACTCGGCTACATCAAGCTCGGCCAGTCCGCGCTCACGCTTTCCGGCGGGGAGGCGCAACGCGTCAAGCTCGCCTTCGAGCTCGCCAAGCGGAGCACGGGCCGGACCCTCTATTTCATGGACGAGCCGACGACGGGCCTGCATTTCGCCGACGTCAAGCAGCTCATGGAGGTGATCCAGCGCCTCGTCGACACGGGCAATTCCGTCGTCATGATCGAACACAATCTCGACGTCATCAAGCAGGCCGACCACATCATCGACCTCGGGCCCGAGGGAGGCGCCCGGGGCGGCCAGATCGTGGCCACGGGGCGGCCCGAGGACGTGGCCAAGGTCAAGGGCTCCTATACCGGGAAGTACCTCAAGGAATCCCTCCGCTAGGCCTTCGCCCGGAAAAGCCGCCGTTGCGCCGCGCCGCCGCCGAGCGGCCACGAGGGCGAGTCGCCGCGCCACGGTGCCGCCGCGCCACCGCCGAACAGCCGCGTTTCAGTGCCGCCGCACCGCCGCGCCGCGATGCGCGGCTTTACGAGGGCCACCGGCCTTTGCTATGATGGCCGCGTGCCGCGCAACGCAGTTCGCCCCCGCCGGGAGACGGCTCTCCTCGCGATGCTCCTTTCCGCGCTCTTCGCGGCGGCCGGCCAGGAGGCCGCCGCCGCGGTGGACCTCCTTCCTCCCGGCGGAGAGGCGGCGGGCGCGGCCGCCGCGGCCGTCGGCGATTCAGCCTCAGGCGCCCCGGCCGGGACGGCCACCGGCGACGCGGACTCAGGCGGCGTGGCCGCGGCGGAGGAAGGGCTTCTCCGCAAGACCCTGAATCTCGACATCGCCACCGCCTCCTTCCACGAGCTGGCCGAATGGTGCCGCTCCCTCGGGCTTCCGGCGACCGGGAACCAGGAGGAGCTGCGCGCCCGGCTCTACGCCCACTACGAACTGTCGCCGCCCGAGGCGAGCGGCCCAGGCGGGCGTTCCGTGACGATAGAGCGCGCCGCTGAGGCGCGGTACTTCGAGCTCGAGGAAGGCCCCGGCGAGCTTGTCAGGCTTTCGGGCGGCGTCGCGCTCACGATACGCGACGAAGGCAAGGCGGAGTTTCACCGCCTGGAGGCCTCGGAGATCCTCTACGACCGCGCGCGCAACGCGGTGACCGCCACGGGGCGCGTGAGGTATCGTCGCGAAGGCGGCGGCCTCGTCGAGGAGTTCTTCGGCGAGACCCTCTCCGCCGACCTCGACGATTGGTCGGGCGTCTTCCTCGACGGGAAGCTCCGGAGAAGCGGCGATGGCGCGGGGAAGGGCGAGCGCGGGCTGTCCTTCTCCGCCGATACGATGTTGCGCCGCTCCGGCGACGTCATCGTGCTCGAAAACGGCGTCGTCAGTTCCTGCGACGAGGCGGAGCCCCACTATTCGATCAAGTCCAAGAAAATGTGGCTCCTCGGCGAGAACGAATGGGCGGTCGCGGACGCGGTCGTCTCCGTCGGCAAGGTGCCGCTGATCTGGCTTCCCTTCTTCTATTACCCCGGCGACGAGATCGTCTTCCATCCGGTCTTCGGGTATCGCTCGCGCGAGGGCCGACTCGTGCAGACGACGACCTATCTCATCGGCCGGAAGCCCGCCAGCAAGGCGGCGAGCGGCCTCCTCCGAATGAGCTCGCGGGGATCCTCGGGCCCGAAGGAGCTCCGCGGCCTTTTTCTCCACCCGACCGGAGCGGCTTCCCCGTCCGACGCCGCAGCGGCGACCTCCGGCCCAAGCCTCAAGCTCCTCGTCGACCTTTACTCCGGGCTCGGCGCCCTCGTGGGCCTCGACGGTCGGATCGCTCCCGCCGGCGGTCTTGAGAAGCTCGAGTTCAGCTCCGCCATCGGCCTCTCCCGGTCGCTCTTCGGCGTGACGGGCGGCTACAGCCCCTATGTCGCCGACGGCGGCTGGAAGAGCGTCTGGAACCGCTCCAACTTCGGCGGTTCCGACCTGCCGTTCCGGTACGGCTTCGACCTCCAGGCCGCTTTCCGGGCGGGCTCGCTCTCCGTGAGCCTCGCCGCGCCGCTCTACTCCGATCCGAGCTTCGAAAGGGATTTCCGCGACCGTTCCGAGGACATGGAGTGGCTCAAGCTATCCACCGCCACGTCGACGACGAGCGGCGTCTCGTCCACGGCCCCGGGCAAGAGAATGTCCTTGCTGCAGCGCCTCGATCTCAGCCTGGGCTGGAAGCCGGAGTTCCTGGCTCCCTTCGTCGCCCAGGCGGACATAAGCAGGTTGGGCGTTTCGCTCTCCTGGCAGGCCAAGCAGGCGACGAAGGCCGCCTCCCAGCCCGCGAGCCTCTACGGCGTCGATCCGGCGCGCGAGTTCTTTTATCCTGACCTGCTCCGGCCCTTTGACGGCAGCCTGACCCTTCGCGGCAGCCTCATTCCGCCCCCGGCGGGCGAGTCCCCGGCCGCGGCTTCGGACGCGGCGGGTCGGGACGCTACGCTTCGTTCTCCCTGGACTTCGGCCGCCGAGCCGGGGCAGGCGCCCGAAGCCTCCGCGACGCCGGGCCCGTCGATGGAGGAGGAGCCGACTCTCCGCCAGCCGCCGCGGCTTCCGGACGCGGCGCGCGCCGCCGCCAAGCGGCCGTTTTCCCTGACCGCCGACTGGAGCCTCAGCCCCTCGGCCTTCAGGGAGGACCGCTTCCTGAGCGACGCCTGGCTCGTTCCCGCCGACATCGATTTTTCGAATCTCTACACCCTGAGCTCCTTCAGGCTCGGCGCGACCATCGGCGCCCAGGCCCGCCTCTACGAGGATCTCGCGACCGCCTCCCTCGGCCTCAATTTTTCCGCGCAGGACCAATCGCGAACCGCGACCTCCGATCCCGCCTACGCGGCCCGCGTCGCCGCCTATCGCCTGGCTGACGCCCAGTTCCGGCAGACGCGGCTTTCCTCGAGCCTCAAGTTCGGCTTCAGGCCCTTCGCCGATTCCTGGCTGCTCGGGGCGAGCACCCTGAGCTACGGATTTGACGCGCTCTTGTACGAGCTTTCCTTCGACAAGGTGTCGGGCTCGGACTACCTGTACAAGGAAAAGACGCCCGCCTGGTCCACGGAGGGCGTCACGAACCACCAGGCGGCCCTGGTCCTCGGCTTCCGCACCGGCGCGAAGACCCAGAGCCTCGGGCTTTCGATGAGTTTTCCCCCCACCAAGGAGGCCTACGCCGCGAGTCTCGGGCTCGAGGCGGGGGAGGGCGAGCTGGGGCTGACCCTGTCCCTGAAGGGTCGGATATACCGCGACGCCGCCGGCGCGGCCTTCTCCTACGATCCCCTCGTGGGCAGCGTCGCCGCCCAGTCGGGCAGCTTCTTCAAGCTGAGCGACACGCTGAGCTACGACCTCGTGAACGCGCGGCCGCTTTCCAACGCGGCTTCCGTCCTCTTCGGCCCCCTTTCGGCCACGGTCAACTCTTCCCGCAGCAAGAATTACAAGCCGGTTTCCGGGTCGGGCTGGGTTCCCATCGGGGAGGAAGCCTTCAGGGCGACGGAACTCGTGACCGCCCTCAAGGCCGACTGGAAGGCGCCCGCGGACGCCGCCGTCCAGCAAGGCTTCGGCCTGAGCGCGGGCTACACGCAAAACCTCCTCCGCTTTTCCGAATCGACGATCAGCTTCGGGCTGAGCTACAGCCTCAAGGTATCGGGCTTCCTCGAGCTGTCCGTCTCGAGCCTGTCCCAAAACGCCGCCGCCTGGCGGTACTGGCCGTCGCTCTTCCCGGCGGTCCGGGAGATCGGGGATCCCGCGGCCTACGCGAAGAATCCCTTCGTCGACATCTGGCAATCCCTGTCGTTCTGGGATCCCGCCGCGCGGCGGCAGAGTCTTTTCAAGCTGAAGAGCCTCAGTTTCAAGGCCGTGCACGATCTCCACGACTGGGACCTGACCCTGGAGGCGACCGCGGCGCCGCGCCTGGACACCACGGTCAGCCCCTATGTTTACGTCTTCGACACCAAGCTCTCGCTGTTGCTCGCCTGGCGGGACATGCCGGAGATCAAGGCGAACGTGAAGCGGGAGACGAGCGGCTGGTCCTTCTAGGCGGATTGGCGCGAGCCCGCGGGCCCGTGTTGATTTTTTCCCCGCCGGCCGGTAGAGTAGCTCGAAGAGGTCCCCTTGGACGGCAGCGCAGGCATAGTGCTCGAGAATATCAACCTCCTCGCGGACGTGTGCGGAGCGAACGACTACAATCTCCGCGTGATGGAGAAGCTCCTCGGCTGCAAGGTCCACAGCCGGGGGAACGAGTTGTTTCTCGAGAGCGAGGATCCGGCCAAGCGCGAGCTCTTCCGCGCCCTCCTTGAAGGCCTCGTCCAATCCCTCGCCGACGGCATGCCCCCCAATCCCGACCTCGTCATCGCCATCCACGCCAGCCTCACGCCCGAGGGGGCCGCGGGCCGCTCTTCCTGCGCCGACGGTCCCGACGGGCCGGAGGGCTTCCTCGAGTCCTGCGTCCAGATTCCCGGCGGCCTCTGCAGGGTCTATCCCCGTTCGCGGAGCCAGGCCCTCTACCTGAAGGGGCTTTCGACCCACGATCTCTCCTTCGCCGTGGGGCCCGCCGGCACCGGCAAGACCTACCTGGCCGTGGCCTGGGCCCTGCGCGAACTCCTGACGAAATCGCGCCGCAAGCTCATCCTGACGCGGCCCGTCGTCGAGGCCGGCGAAAGCCTCGGCTTCCTGCCCGGCGACCTCGTCCAGAAGATCAGCCCCTACCTGCGCCCCCTCTACGACGCCATGGAGTCCCTCGTTCCCTTTGAGATAATCCGCCGGCTCGAAGAGAGCCGCGCCATAGAAATAGCGCCCCTCGCGTACATGCGCGGGAGGAGCCTCGCGAACTGCGTCGTCATCCTCGACGAGGCGCAGAATACGACCAAGGAGCAGATGAAGATGTTCCTCACCCGGCTCGGCGAGAACAGCAAGGCCGTGGTGACGGGCGACGTCACCCAGATCGACCTCCCGCGCAAATCGGAATCCGGACTCGTCCACGCCCTCGGCCTCCTTTCGAGCGTCGACGGCGTCTTCGTTTCCCGGCTCGATTCGCGGGACGTGGTCCGGAGCGCCCTCGTCCGGAGGATCATCGAAGCTTATGAATCCGAATAAATCCTTCATCGGTACGCTCCGCGCCGCCCTCCTTTCGGCCTTTCCCGCCGACAGGCGCGGCGACCGGAGCCTTTCCTTCGCCGTGGCGGCCCTCTTTGGCGTCGGGCTTCTCCTGGTGTTGTTCCTGGGGCCGGGCGCCGCGATCTCGCGCAACGCCCTGGACGAGATCGAGGTCGGGCGGGTCGCCGAGCGCGACATCGTCGCCGACCGGGAGCTTTCCTTCGTCGACGACCGCGCGACCTCGCTCCGCCTCGAGGCGGAGGAACGGCTCGTCCTCCCGATCTACGTCGTCGACGAAAAGGTCGGCGCCGCGGCGATTGAGCGCTTCCGCGTCTTCCAGGACCTCCTGACCTCGCTCGCCGCCAAGAAATACGCGGAGGACAGCCTCTATCTCAAGGTGCAGAGCGAATTCCCGGGCCTCCTCGACAAGGAATCCGTCGTCGCCCTGGCGCGCTTCCCCCTGCGCGCCCAGGCCTTCTCTCACGCGGACGCCGTCCTGCGCCGCGTCCTCGAGCGGGGCGTCGCGGCCCCTCCCTCCGCCGGCCTCGAGCGCTACAACCCCGACTATGTCGAGCTCCGCCGCTGGCGGGACGGCCGCCTCGAGTACGAGGAGATCCCCGCCGGCCGGCTTTCCACCCTGAAGTCCGCCGGCGCCGCCCTGGAGGACGAGATTGCGGCCAGGCGCCTTTCCCGGCCCCTGTCGACCTTCGTCGCCGAGCTCGCGCGGAGCTTCCTCGTGGAGAACGCCTTCTTCGACGCCGACCAGAGCGCGCGGCGCCTCGAATCCGTCAAGAAGCGGGTCGATCCCGTCGTCCGCACCATCGCCCGGGGCGAGCGCCTCGTGCGCAAGGGCTTCATCATCTCCGAGAGCGACTATTCCAAGCTCGCCGCCGCCAAGGCGGCCGTGGCGCGGGCCGACTGGGGCCGCATCGCCGGCGACGCCGGCTTTTACATGGTCGTCTTCGCGCTGGCCCTCCTCCTCCTCGGGCCGGTCGTCTCGGGCGCCGCCCTCAAGAAGGGTGAAGTCCTCCTCGCGGCCTTCGGCGCCCTCGCGTATCTCCTGGCGGCCCTGACCATCCACCGCTACGCGGGCCTCGCGCGCGCCATCGACCTGGCCCTCCTCCTGCCGACGGCCCTTTTCGCCATGCTCTTCGCCATCATCGCCGGCCAGCGCTTCGCCCTGCTCTACGGCCTCGTGCTGTCGCTCCTCTGCCTCCTGGCCTCCGGCTTCGACGCGCGGCCCTTCGCCCTGTCCTTCCTGGCGGCGGCCGCGGGCGCCTTCGCCGTGCGCCAGGCCGGTTCCCGCATCGAACTCGTCCGCGCC
>DAINBW010000052.1:0-233 GCA_036732745.1 Spirochaetales bacterium
TGCTCGAGATCGAGCGTCCGCGCGATCACGCCGAAGGGTGGGAGTTCACCTGGGCCCCGCTACTGCAGGCGGAAGCGGGGCGCATGCAGTACAACGCGAATCTGCTGTGGAAGCGCCAGGTGCAGACCGAAACGCCGTCGGAGACCGAGCTCGGCTATCGCCTGCAGGCGAAGCTTCGCTGGCGCGAAGCGCTGGAATTCGGCGTGCAGGCGTTCGGCGATCTGGGACCGTGG
>DAINBW010000052.1:243-5027 GCA_036732745.1 Spirochaetales bacterium
CAATCGCACCGCATCGGTCCGGCTGCCTTCGGCAAGGCCCATATCGACCCCGGTCAGGCATTGGTGTGGAACATCGGCTATCTTTTCGGCACGACGGTGGGCAGCCCGGACCGGGTGCTGCGGGCGCAGATCGAGTACGAGTTCTGAGCCGCCGGGATCAGGCGCGACGCACTTTTTTCTTCAGTGACGGGTATTGCACGAGGCGGCCGACTCGTCGCTCAAAAGGGTCACAGCGAGCGAGCTGCCGGATCTGTGCCTGGGTCAACAGCGGATAGTGGCGCAAGGCTTCAAGCCGATCATGCGCCTCCCAGCAGGAGTTGCGATTGGTGACCCAGAGCGCCGGATCGATGCGGCGCAGGTTGTCCGCGAGGGCCAGGGCCTTGGGCGCTCCCACCTGGTCCCGGAAGAAAAACTGCCGGTCGAGGTTGGCCTCGGAGACGAGGTCGAAGTCCGCGAGGACGAGCCGGCCGACGCCCGCGCGGGCGAGCGCCGCGGCGCAGTTGGAGCCGAGGCCGCCGCAGCCGGCGATGCCGACCCTCGCGGCCGCGAGCCGGGCCCGCATCGTTTCCCGTGTCATGGACTAAAAGATACACGGCGGGATTCGCCCGGAACAAGGGGCTTCCGCCGCCGCGCCCGCCGAAAGTGGCGCCGGCGCCGCCGGTGCGTTAGGCTTTGGGGAAGGCGGCCGGATCGCCGGCGCGGCCCGGGAGGAGATGGCGATGAGGCGCATCGGACTTCGCGGCAAGATTCTCGCGGCGCTCGGTCTCGTCCAAGCGCTTTGCCTGACCGGACTCGTCGCCCTCGTGACCCTGCAATCGCGCGACTCGCTCTCCGCGCTGGCCTACAAATCCTCCGAGCACCTCGCCAAGAACTACGCGGGGGACATCGAACGCAGCATGATGGGCGCGAACGCCCTCGCCGCGGGCATGGGCACCGCGATTCTCGGCCTCAGGGAGGCCGGGCTGCCGCGGGAGCGGGCGGTGGAGCTCTTGAGCCTCTACCTCGAGCGGAATCCCGCGATCTTCTCGGTCTGGTCGGCCTTCGCTCCGGACGCCTACGACGGCCGGGACCGGGACTACAAGGGTCGGGTCGGCTTCGGGCCTGAGGGCCGCTTCAATCCCTATTGGAGCCGCGACGGCGGGGAAAACGTCCTCGACACGACCTTCAGCTACGACAAGCCCGAGCCCGAGGGCGAATACTACCGCGTTCCGATGGCCACGGGCCGCACGTATTTCACCGATCCCGAAACCTACAAGGTCTCCGGCCGGGACGTCACGATGGTGTCCATCGTCGAGCCCCTCCAGTCCCGCGGCGCCACGATCGGCGTCGCCGGCGTCGACCTCGACCTTAAGAATTTCTCCCGCATGGTCACGGCCATCCGCCCCTTCGACGTGGGCTACGCCTTCCTCCTGTCCGGAAACGGCTCGATCATGGCCCATCCCAGCCAGGACTTCGTCGGCAAGTCGGTGGCCGAGTTCTTCGACCCCGCCAAGGCGAAGGAGATCCTCGCCGCCGTGGCGGAGGGCAAGGTCTACGCCCTCGTGCGACGCTCCGCCCTGGACGGCAAGCTCGCCTACCTCGTCGTCCACCCCGTCCGCCTCGGGGCCTCGGACCGGTACTGGAGCCTGTGCGTCTCCATCCCGATCGACACGATGCTCGAGCCCGTGCGGCGCCTCACGCTCTTCATCACGCTGATCTCCGCCGGCGTGCTGGCCCTCCTCGGCGCCTCGCTGTGGCTGCTGCTCGGCCGGGCGCTCAGGCCCCTCGCGGCCGCGGGGGCCGCGATACGCGACATAGCCGAAGGCGAGGCCGACCTGACCAGGAAGATCGCCCTGGACCGCAACGACGAGATAGGCGATCTCGTCAAGGACTTCAACCGCTTCGTGGAGAAGCTGGGCGCGATCGTCGTCAGCCTCAAGAGCGCCCAGTCCGAGCTCGACGGCATCGGCCGCGACCTCGCCGACAGCTCGCACGAGGCCGCGGGCGCGACCGCGCAGATCCTCGCCAACGTGGAGGGGGTGCGCCGCCAGACGGAGCGCCAAACCGAGAGCGTCGGCGAGGCTTCCAGCGCCGTGGAGGAGGTCGCCAAGAACATCGAGGCCCTCGACCGCCTGGTCGAGACGCAGGCCTCCGGCGTCACCGAGTCCTCCGCCTCGATCGAGGAGATGGTCGGCAACATCGGCTCGGTCGGCGCCTCCATCGAAAAGATGGCCCAACGCTTCACGGAGCTCCGCGCCGCCTCGGAGACGGGCAAGGAGAAGCAGGACGCCGTCGAGCTCAAGGTGAACGACATCGCGGACCAGTCCCTCCTCCTCATGGAGGCGAACGAGGTCATCGCCAAGATCGCCTCCCAGACCAACCTCCTCGCGATGAACGCCGCCATCGAGGCCGCCCACGCCGGCGAGGCCGGCAAGGGCTTCTCCGTCGTCGCCGACGAGATCCGCGGCCTGGCGGAGACGGCCGCCGGGCAGTCGCGGACCATCGGCCTCGAACTCAAGAAGATCACCGCGACCATCCAGGACGTCGTGGGCGCCTCCAAGGCCTCGGGACAGGCCTTCGGCGAGGTCGCGGCCTCCATCGAGGGCACGGCCGACCTCGTGCGCGAAATCGAGCGCGCGATGGCGGAGCAGCGGGAAGGCTCGCGCCAGATCCTCGAGGCCCTGCGCGACATGAACGGCGTCACGACCGAGGTCCGCGCGGGGGCGCGGGAAATGACCGCCGGCAACGCCCAGGTCCTCGACGCGATGCGCCGGCTGGCGGAGGTGTCGGCCACCATCGCCGGCAGCATGGACGAAATGGGCCAAGGCGCGGAGCACATCAACACGGCGGCCCAGTCGGTCTCCGAGCTGGCCAGGAAGACCGGCGCCAACATCGAACACATGGAGTCCGCGATCGGAAAATTCAAGGTGTAACGCCGCGTGGCGCCGGGACCTATCGAAGATTCCACGGCATGCGTTCCAGGCATCTGCTATACTGTCCGGCATGCGAAAACCACAGCCCCGCCTTGGCGGCCTGACATCCGGACTGGCCCGCTGGCTTCTAGGCCGCGGCGGGATGAAGCGCTCGCTCCTCGTTCCCTTCGTGCTTCTCCTCGTCGCCGGCTTCGGCGCCAGCTGGCTCATCTACGTTCGGGCTTCCCGCGAGGCGGTGCTTTCCGCCGTGGACGCCCTCGTCGAGGAGTCGACGAAGCGGACCGTCCAGCGGGTGGAATCCTATCTCGAGGATACGCTCCGGCTCGCCGAGGCGAACGCCGCCTTCCTCCGCTCCTCGCCCGACGCATCCGCGCGCCTTCCCGAACTGCGCAAGGCTCTCAGGCTCCAGCTCCTCGCCCGGCCGGAAATCGACATTCTTTCCGTGGGCTTCTCCGACGGCGAATACGCCGAAGCCCAACGCCTCGAGGACGGCAGGATCCGGACCGGCTCCGCCGGGCGGGGCACGGGACGGGAACTGGTGCTCGAGCGGACCGACGGCCGCGGCAACCCGGTCGCCGTCGAGCTTCGGCGTCCCGGCTACGACCCGCGCGAGCGTCCGTGGTACCGCCAGGCCGTCGAGAAGGGCGGACCAGGCTGGACCGACCCCTACCCCATCGCCTCCTCGGGCGAGCTCACGATGGCGGCGAGCGTCCCCGTCCTCGACGAGCGGCGCGCCTTGGCCGTCGTGACGGCCGACCTCCGCCTCGGGCGGATCTCCGAGTTCCTCGCGGACCTCGACGAGGCCCGCGGCGGACTCGCCTTCATCGTCGACCGCGCCGGTTTTGTCGTCGCCGGCTCCTCGCTCCCCGCGGGCGCCGGTCCCGGCGGAGCCGGGCAGGATCGCTTCGGCCCCGACGGACTCGGACCCGCGGCCGCCGCGATCTTCGACGCGGGCCGGGCCTCGCCGGGTAAGCTGGTCGGCGTCGCCGCGGCCGGCGGCCTCTACCACGCCATACTCCTGCCGCTCGGCGGCGCGATCGGTCTCGATTGGCGCCTCGCCCTCGCCTACCCCGAAAGCGGCTTCCTCGAACCGCTCGCCCGGATCGACCGCCGGGTCTGGCTCATCCTCCTCGTCATGCTCGGCGCCAGCATCGTCCTCGCCTTCGCGACGGCCAACCGGGTGGCCAGCCCCTTGAAGCGCCTCGGCACGGCGCTGTCCTCCTTCACGCCCGGCGGATCGCGGAGCTTCGCCGAGGCGACCCTCGACGTCGCCTCGCGGCGCGACGAGATCGGTCGCCTCGCCCGCTCCTCGGCCGCGCTGGCCGAGCGGCTCGACGCGAGCTTCGCCGCCCTCGAGGCCTCCCTCGCGGAAAAGGAGATCCTCCTCAAGGAGGTGCACCACCGCGTCAAGAACAACTTGCAGATCGTTTCAAGCCTGGTCCGGTTCCAGGCGGACCGGATGACGGGCGGTTCCGGCGCCGACGGCTTCGAGGAGTTGCAGGAGCGGATCCAGGCCATGGCCTTTGTCCACGAGGATGTCTACCTCACGGGCAACTTCGAGGCTGTCGAAATGGGGCGCTACCTCGGGCGGGTCGCCGGCGCCCTCTGCGCGGAGCGGATGGACGGCGCGCGCCCGGACCGCGCCTGCCGCGTGGAGCTCCGGGTCGACGCCGGCGGCGTGAGTCTCGGCCTCGACCGCGCCCTGCCCTGCGGCCTCATCGTCAACGAACTCGTCGCGAACGCGCTCAAGCACGCCTTCCCCGCCGGTTCCGGCGGCACGATCGGCGTGACCCTCCGACGCGGGGAAAGGGACCACGAGCTCGTCGTCGCGGATGACGGCCGGGGCCTTCCCGCCCCCCTCGCGGCGGGCGT
>DAINBW010000052.1:5037-10353 GCA_036732745.1 Spirochaetales bacterium
CGACGGAAGCGAGGGACTCGGCTCAAGCCTCGTTCAGGGCCTGGTGCGGCAACTGGACGGCGGCCTCGCCTACGCGAGCGGAGGGGGCGGCACCGTCGTCACGATCCGCTTTCCCCTTTAGGCCGACGGGGAGGGAGGTTGATCTCCGCCGGGCGCGGAGGCCGCCGGGCGGGTAGGCGCCGGGCGACGCCTATTTGGTTCTCTCGAGCCATCTGATATTTCACTTGCGCGAACCGTAGCGCGCCCCTATACTATACACTCGCCTTTTCCCGCCGCGGGGGCCCGAGGTCGGGCCCGCACAGCCCGCGGCTCGCCTAAAGGAGGCCTCGCATCGTGATAAAGTACCTCAAGACCACCGACGAAAAATGCGTCGGCTGCATGACCTGCACGGCGGTCTGCTCCAAGCTCTACTTCAAGGAGGACAATCCGGCCAAGTCGGACATCCAGGTCCTCGAGCTCGGCGCCGGCAAGTTCCACCTCGTCGCCTGCGACCAGGAATGCCGCAAGTGCGTCGCCGAATGCCCGACCCAGGCGATCACGGTCTCCAAGACCGGCGTCGTCATGATCAACAAGGGCCTCTGCGTCGGTTGCCTCGCCTGCGTCGCCGTCTGCCCGATCGGCGCCATGCGCTACTACCCCGGACAGAAAAGCCCCTTCAAGTGCATCGCCTGCGGCGCCTGCGCCAAGCAGTGTCCCAAGGAGGCCCTCGCGGTCGCCGAAAAGGAAGAAAGCCCCGCCTCGCGCGCCTGGGCCGAGTCGGCCGCGGCCGTCAGGAAGGAGGGCCAGGCATGAGCCTCGACAGCAAGAACTTCAAGCTCCTCGCGGAGCGCCGCTACGAAAAAGGCACCATCCGCCGCGGCTACAACATGCGCACGCTCCACGTCGACGTGGGCTCGCGCGCCGTCGTCGAGAAGCCCGTCTCCGAGCTCATGAAGGCCAAGTTCGTCGGCGGCAAGGGCTTCGGCCTCAAGCTCCTCTGGGACGGCACCAAGCCGAGCACCAAGTGGGACAGTCCCGAGAACGAGATCGTCATCGCGATGGGTCCCGTCTGCGGCAACACGAACTATCCCGGCTCCGGCAAGAGCCTCGTCGTCTCCATCTCCCCGATGACCGAGGTGCCCATCGACTCCAACGTCGGCGGCTATTTCGGCCCCTACCTCAAGTTCTCCGGCTTCGACGCGCTCGAGCTCCAGGGCAAGGCGTCCTGCGAGACCATCGTCTTCATCGACGGCAACGAGGGTATGGTCCGGATCTACGAGGCGCCCGCCGGCCTCGAGGAGGACACCCACCTCCTCGCGGAGGAGCTCACCCACGCCTTCGCGGCCTCCGCCGATCCCGCCGACCTCCAGGCGGTCTCCGTCGTCTCCGCGGGCCGCGGCGCCGACCACTCCCCGATGGGCCTCCTCAACTTCTCCCTCTACGACAAGCGCCGCGCGGGCATCCGCGTCAAGCAGGCCGGCCGAGGCGGCATCGGCCGGGTCTTCCGCGACAAGAAGATCCGCGCCGTCGTCTGCCGCTTCAGGGGCGTCGAGCAAAACCTCAACGACGCCGCCGATCCCGCCGCCGTCCAGCGCATCGGCCTCAAGCTCCACCGCGAGATCGTCACGAACGACGACAAGCAGTGCAAGATGCGCAAGCAGGGCACGGCCCACCTCATGGAGGTCATGAACGACTACGACCTCCTCCCCACGAAGAACCACAAGTACGGCCAGGATCCGCGCGGTCCCGAGATCGCGAGCTGGGTCTGGGAGAAGCTCTTCAGCCAGAACCTCCCCGACGGTTGCTGGTTCGGCTGCACGATGGCCTGCGCCCACGCGGTGGACAAGTTCGAGCTCGAGACCGGCCCCTACAAGGGCCAGAAGGTCTGCGTCGACGGCCCCGAGTACGAGACCGCGGCCGGCGTCGGCTCCAACCTCTACGTCTACGACCCGCACGGCATCCTTGAACTCAACTTCTACTGCGACACCTACGGCATCGACACGATCAGCTTCGGCACGATGACGAGCTTCCTCATGGAATGCTGGGAGCACGGCATCCTCAACCTGGAGCGCACGGACGGCATCGACCTCTCCTGGGGCAACTGGCAAGGCGCCTGCCAGATCCTCCACGACATGGCGGACGGCAAGCGCTTCGGCGTCCTGGCCGGCAGGGGCGTCAAGTTCCTGGCCGAACATTTCGCGAAGGAGTACGGCGCCGACCCGCAGTTCATGAAGGACATCGCCCTCCACGGCAAGGGACTCGAGCAGTCGGAGTACATCTCCAAGGAATCCCTCGCGCAGCAGGGCGGCTACTACCTCACGAACAAGGGCCCCCAGCACGACGAGGCCTGGCTCATCTTCATGGACATGGTGAACAACCGCATCCCTACCTTCGAGAACAAGGCCGAGGCCCTGCACTACTTCCCCATGTTCCGCACCTGGTTCGGCCTCCAGGGCCTCTGCAAGCTGCCCTGGAACGACGTCGAGCCCGCGGACAACGCGAAGCACAAGGAGCCGAACAAGGTTCCCGAGCACGTCCAGAACTACCGCGAGCTCTACACGGCGATCACCGGCGAGCCCCTGGACTGGGACGGCCTCATCGTCCAGTCCGAGCGCGTCTACAACTTCCAGCGCGCCTTCAACGTGCGCCTGGGCCACGGCCGCCGCCGGGACGACTATCCGCCCTACCGCGCCATGGGACCCGTCCTCGAGGACGAGTACGAGGCGCGCGCCGAGCGCTACGACAAGCAGATGAAGGAGAAGATCGGCGTCGATCCCGCGGGCAAGTCCGTGAAGGAGAAGGTTCGCATAACGCGCGAGTACCGCCTCAAGCAGTACGACTCCCTCATCGACGCGGTCTTCAAGCGCCGCGGCTGGACCCCCGACGGCTGCCCGACCCCCGAACACCTCAAGGCGATCGGCATGGATCTCCCCGAGGTGCTGGACGTGGTGAACGCCCGCATCGCGGGCAAGGCCTAGTCCGCTTCGCTTTCGCGCGACGCGCGCGCGTTCCGCGCCGGCGATCGGCGTCGGCGCCCGGCGCCCGGCGCGGAATAGGAAAATGACGATTGGGCGGCCCCCCGTGCGGGGGCCGCTCTTTTTTTATCCGGCCGGGAGCGGTCCGCGTCCACTAGACCGGCGAAAGTTCGAAGACGCAGGCCTGGCCCTCCCAGAGCGTCTCCGCCACGCGGAGCTCCCTCGGCTCGGGGAGAGCCGAGGCAAGGCCCAGGAAGGGGTTCACGCAGGAGATCGCGCAAGGCGAGGGGGCGCCGAGGCGCTTCGCGAGCGCGCAAGCCAGGCAGCCCGAGGCCCGCGCGCGGACGTGCTCCCCCTCGCGCTCGACCTTCCAATCCGCGCAGCCGAAGATTTCCGCGAAGGTCGCGAACAGCGCCTCGGGCGTCCCGATCCCGAGCCGCGCGAGCTGGGCGGGCGCCGCGGCCGCCTGCTCGGCCTTCTTGTCCTCGGTCACGCGCTCGAGAACCCCCTGTTTCGCGTACTGCCGCGCCGCGTCGACGACCAGGCCGGCGTAGAAAAGCTGCAGCGTCTTGAGCTTAGTGGTCTCGTCCATGTCCTTTCCTCCTCGCCGGGGCTTGCCGCCCCGACGCTTCGAATATGGCGCGTTCGGCTCCCCTCCGGTATGATCAGGAATGATCAATCGCGCGGAAAAGGCGCGACCGGAGGCCCGGCATGGACGTCGAAGGCTGGAAACGCGCATACGAAGCGGTCCTCTCCCGGACCCGCTTCCGCGAGGAGGACTGCGACGAGGCCGTCCCCGCGCGCCACATCCCTTTCCTGGAGCGGCTCGACGCGGTGGAGGGAAGCTCGATCGCCCTCTTCGATTTAAGGACCCGCTCCTACCGCTTCCTCACGGCTAGTTTCAGGTTCCTGGGCGGCTATCCCGTCATGGAAGCCCGGGCGGAGGGCCCGGACTTCTTTTTCCGCGTCATGCACGGGCCCGACCTCCCCTTCGTCCTCGAGACGACGGTCAGGACCTTCAAGTTCCTCGACTCCGTCCCCACCGCGGAGCGGAAGGACTGGAAACTCTCCTTCGATTTCAGGATCCGCCACGCGGCGGGGCGCCTCGTCCGGCTGCTCCAGCAGGTCCTCGTCCTCGAACTCGACGCCCGCGGGAATCCCTGGCTCGTCCTCATCGCGAACGACCTCGCGCCCATGGGCCCGGGTGACGAGGCCCCTTCCCGCAGGCTGGAAAACCTCAAGACGGGCGAGCACCGCCTCTTCGGCCGCGCGGAGGAGGAGGGCAAAGGCTTGTCCCAGAGGGAGCTCGAGATCCTGGGCCTCGTGGCGGAGGGACTGCCGAGCCGCGAGATCGCGGAGCGGCTCTACATCAGCGTCGCGACGGTGAACAACCACCGCCGGCGGATCCTCGAGAAGCTCGACACCCGCTCGAGCGCCGAGGCCGTGCGCTGGGCGGCGGCCCGCGGCCTCGTGTAGGGGGGCGGCCGCGGGCCGACGCGGTTACGGTGCCCGCGGCCGCGGACTAGGCGCCGAAGACGTGGCTCGACACGGTCGCCCCCATGAGCAGGCCCGAGTAGTCCCGTCGGCCCGGGTCCGCGCCCGCGGCGCCGGCCGCGACGAAGAGCGGGACCAAGTGCTCGCTCCGCGGATGGCATTCGCGGGCGGCCGGCGCCCGCTCCCAGCCGAGAAGGGCGGCGCGGCGCGCCTCGGGATCGGCCAGGGCGACGGCTTCCGCGAGCCAGTCGTCGAAGCGCCGGGAGGCTTCGGCGACGCCCGGCGAGCCGGACATCAAGCCGCGCAGGTTGTGGTAGCTCATCCCGCTCCCCAGGATCAGCGTTCCCGCGGACCGAAGCGGCTCCAGGGCGCGGCCGATCGCGAAGTGCGCCGCCGGATCGAGCCCCGCCAGGAGGGAAAGCTGGGCCACGGGAATCGTCGCCTCGGGAAAGGCGACCATCAGGGGAACGAAGGCGCCGTGGTCATAGCCGCGTTCCGTCTCGCGGGCCGTCGGGAAACCGGCGCCGCGCAGGAGCGCTTCGATCTTGGCCGCGAGATCGGGAGCCCCCGGCGCGGGATACGTGAGCCGGTAGGCGCGCTCCGGAAAGCCGCCGTAGTCGTAGAGCATGCCCGGCCTCGCGCCGAAGTGCACGGCGATCGGCTCCGCCTCCCAATGCGCGGAGACCATCAGGATCGACGAGACCTCCCCGGCGTGGCGCCGGCCGATGGATACGAGGTAGGCCTCGAGGGCATCGTAGCCCGAGTCGGGCCCGAAGTCCTCCTTCATGACGTGCCACGGCCCGCCGCCGTGCGGCAGGTAATAGACCGGCGACTTTCCCCGGACTCCCATCGAACCATCCTTCCGGCG
>DAINBW010000053.1:0-10231 GCA_036732745.1 Spirochaetales bacterium
TCGAAGGCTACCAGGCCGCCGCCGCCAGCGTCTTCCGCTGGTACAAGGACGAACTCGCCTCCGCGGAGAGCGCCGAAGCCGCCTCCTTGGGAAAAAGCTCCTACGACCTCATCTGTGAAAAGGCCGCCGGCGCGCCCGCGGGCGCCAAGGGGCTCGTGTTCCTTCCCTACTTCGCGAGCGCGGCGACCCCGCGGTACGACTCCGAGGCCCGCGGCGTCCTGGCCGGCCTGACCTTCGCCCACGACCGCTCCTGCGTGGCGCGCGCCTTCATGGAAGGCATCACGATGGACATGCGCGACATGATCGAGGCGATTCGCGGCGCGGGCGCCAAGGTGGAGACGGTGCGGCTCCTCGGGGGACCGACCAAGTCGGAGCTTTGGAACCGGATCCAGGCGGACGCCTACGGGACGACGGTCCAGACCCTCAAGGTAGGCGACGCGCCGGTCCTCGGCGCCGCCGTCATGGGCGCGGTCGGCGCCGGCCTGTTCGGCAGCCTTGAGGAAGGCGTCACGGCGATGGTGCGGGTGGACAAGAGCTATGAGCCCGACGCGGCGAACGCCAGCCTCTACGATGAACTCTACGGCACCTACTGCGCGACCTACGAAGGGCTGGGCGCCTCGGGAGCCTTCGGCAGGATAGCCGCCCTCCAGAGGCGCTAGCCGCCCGCAAAAGGCGCTCGCCGCCCCCTGGGGGCGCTGGCCGCCACCCGGGGGCGCTGGCCGCCCCCCGGGGGCGCTAGCCGACGAAAAGGGGCAGGAGCCGCGAGAAGTAGCCGCGCATGAGGGCGCGGATGTCGCTGCCGCCGTCGAGCAGGCACCAGTGGAAGACGACGCCGCGGGCGCCCATGAAGAGGTAGTCGCAGAGCTCCTCGGGCGACAGGTCGGTCTTCAGCTCGCGGCCTTCCTGCCCCTCCCGCACCAGGGCTATGAGGCCGTCCTGCATGGCCCTGCCCTTCTTGAGGAAAAGCTTGTTCCGATAGGTGTAGATCTGCCGGATCAGGTCCAGCCCCGTCTCCTCGATGAGGAGGGAATAGCGGTCCAGGTAGCGCAAGAGCCGCTCCTCGACCGGCCCCTCCCGACATTCGGGGGAGGCGGCGTAGCGGGCGAACTCCTCGTCGGCGCGACGGAAATTCTCCTCGAGCACGCCGTCCTTGGACTGGAAGTGGTGGTAGAAGGTTCCGATGGCCACCCCCGCCCGGGCGGTGATGTCGAGGATCGTCGTCCTTTCAAATCCCTTCTCGCCGAACAGCGCCAAGGCGGCCTCGTAAATCCGGTTTTTGCTCTCCTCGGCCTTGACCTTGCGCCGCGTCGGCTCCGTTCGTCCTGCCATCGCCACCCCGCTTCCTCAATGAACCTAGCAGAATCTCGAATGCCTCGCAATGAGCGAATAAATAGAATTCGTTCGGCGAATGCATTTCACATATTGACTAGAATGCATTCTAGGTTTATTACGATAATTAAAGCGCGTATAACCAGCGCGACAATCTTTCCGAGGAGCAGCAGCAATGAAGCGATTCTCGAGGACCTTCGCGGTCCTGGCCCTCGTCGGGGCCGCCTCGCTCGCCTTCGTGGCGGCGGGTCCCTTCGCCGGCGCCATGGGCAAGCCGAGCTACTTGAACGGTGTCTACGAGGGCAGCGCGCCCAGCCACGGCGGGGAGCTCACCGTCACCGTCACCGTCAAGAAGTCCAAGATCGCGAGCGTGGCGGTGAAGGCCACCGACTCGGCCGGCATCTCCGACGCGGCGATCGCCAAGATCCCCGCCGCCATCGTCAAGGCGCAGGGCGTCGAGGTCGACGCCGTCGCCGGCGCCTCCGAGACGAGCGAGGCGATCAAGGCCGCGGCCGCCAAGGCCCTGGCCGGCGCCACCCTCTACCCCGTCGCCTCCACGATCAAGACCGACGTCGTCGTCATCGGCGGCGGCAACGCCGGCCTGGCCGCGGCGGTCGAGGCCGCGAACGCCGGGGCCAAGGTGATCCTCGTCGAGAAGATGGCCTTCCTTGGCGGCAACACGATCCGCGCCGGCGGCGCCTACAACGCCGTCGACCCGGAGCGCCAGTCCAAGCAGGGCATCGAGGACTCGATCGACAAGCACTTCCAGCAGACCTACGAAGGCGGCGACAAGAAGGCCGATCCCGCCCTGGTGCGCACCTTCGTCGAGGGCGCTCCCGAGGGCCTCAAGTGGCTCGAGGGCATGGGCATGAAGTTCAACGACAAGGTCTTCACCGTGCTCGGCGCCCTCTGGCCGCGGAGCCACGCGACGGTCGATCCCGTGGGCACGGGCTTCATCAAGACCCTGAAGGCCGCGGCCGACGGCAGGGGCGTCAAGGTCCTCCTCGAGACCAAGGCCGACCAGATCCTCCGCGAGGACGGCAAGGTGACGGGCATCGTCGTCGTCGACGCGGCCGGCAAGCGCGTCCGCATCAACGCCGCGCGCGGCGTCGTCCTCGCGACCGGCGGCTTCGCCGCCAACAAGGAGATGCGCCAGGCCTACGATCCCCGGATCACGCCCAACCTCGGCACGACGAACCACCCCGGCGCGACGGGCGACGGCATCGTCATGGCCGAGCGGATCGGCGCCGCCCTCGTCGGCATGGAGTACATCCAGATGCTCCCCCTGGGGGACCCGAAGACCGGCGTCCTCGAGGGCTGGGTCGGCTTCAACGTCGAGGACTACATCTACGTCAACAAGGACGGCAAGCGCTTCGTCTCCGAGGCCGAGCGCCGCGACGTCATGACCCAGGCCCTCATCAAGCAACGGGACCAGCTCATGTTCATCCTGTGCGACGCGCACTCGATGCCGACGCCCCAGTCCAAGAACAGCTTCAACGAGAGCGCCGAAGAGTGCGTGAAGAAGGGCACGGCCTTCACCGCGGACACGATCGAGGGGCTCGCCGTGAAGATCGGCGTCGATCCCGCGACGCTCCGGGCGACGATCGACGAGTACAACCGCGGCGTCGAGGCCAAGAGCGACGCCCTCGGCAAGAAGCTCCTCGGCAACAAGCTCGACAAGGCCCCCTTCTACGCCAGTCCCCGTGTGCCGACGGTCCATCACACGATGGGCGGCGTCAAGATCGACACGGCCTGCCGCGTCATCGACGCCAAGGGCGCGGCGATCCCCGGCCTCTACGCGGCCGGCGAGGTCACGGGCGGCATCCACGGCTCGAACCGCCTCGGCGGCAACGCGCTGGCGGACACGATCGTCTTCGGCCGCATCGCGGGCAAGAACGCGGGAGCGAAGAAGTAAGCTTCTACTCGATTTGATCGGGGCGCTCGGCGGCTCCGGGGCGCGGAAGGAGGACGGCGATGGCCGCCATTCGCCCGCGCCGCGGGGCCGCCGCGCCTATTTGGGCGCCGTTGCGGCGCCGCCGCGCCCGCGAGGAGGGCCGCGGTCGCCGCGCCTTTCGCGGGCGCCTACCCGCGCGCCGAGGCGGGTTCCGCCGGCGGCCCTACTCGAAATCCGCGGCCGAAACGACGAAGACGCTCTTCGTGAGCTCCTCGGGAATGCCGCGGAGGTGGGCGCCCGTCGCGAAGGTGCGCGCGGGCTGCTTGGCGAGGAGGGCGAGGGTCGATTCGGTCATGACGATCTTGGAGCCCTCGTCGATGCCGCCGCCCTCGTCGACCTTGATCACGTCGTGGAGGCGGAAGGCGAGGTTCACGAGGGTGCCGAAGTAATCCTTGTAGCCGAGGCCGCGGACGGCCGGCATCTCGTACTTGAAGATCTCCCCGTGCACGACCGACAGGCCGATGCCGTCGATGAGGGCCGAGCCGTCGGCTTCCTTGAAGGACTCGATGAGGTTCCGGTAGGCGCCGAGGAGCTCGGCGAAGACCTCGTCGAAAGGCCCCTCCCCGATGAACATGACTCCGTCGCCCAGGGTCTTCACGTAGTCGCAGAAGGGGCAAAGGGAGATTTCAAGGGCGGAGAGGATGAATTGCTTGATGACGGTGTTGATCGTCTCGGCGTCCACGCGGCTGCAGAGCCCCGTGAAGCCCCGAATGTCGAGGACCATCACGGTCGCGTCGACCTTGGAGACGTCGTATTTTTCGGAAGACAGGTTGATGGAGCACTTCCGGAGATACTCTATCGTCGTCGGGTCGAGGCTCGCCGAGCCGTCGTCGTTTTCGCCGCTCATGCCGCGATGATAGATGGAAGCGTGATTCTCCACAAGGCGGGGGCCGGCTAAAACCGGGGAGGATTCCGCGGGGAGCGCGGCGAAATGAAACGGGGCGGCCCCAAGGCCGCCCCTCTGGCGCTTCGGGTCCGTCGGGACCCGATGACCGGCAAACCTCGGCATCGAGGCCCGCCGTGCCATCGAAATGCTTATGACCGGCAAACCTCGATACCTCGGCATCGAGGCCTGCCACGCATTCGATATGCTTATGACCGGCAGACCTCGATGCCGGGGAGCTTCTTCCCCTCGAGGAGCTCGAGGGAGGCGCCGCCGCCGGTGGAAACGTGGCTCATCTTGTCGGCGAGGCCGAACTTGTTGACGGCCGCGACGGAGTCGCCGCCGCCGACGACGGTCATCGCCCCGCGGCCGGTGGCCTCGGCGACCATTTTGGCCACCTCGCCCGTGCCCTTGGCGAAGTTTTCGAACTCGAAAACGCCGACGGGGCCGTTCCAGACGATGCTCTTCGCGGTCGCGAGGACGGCCTTGTACTTGGCGAGGGTCTTCGGGCCCACGTCCATGCCCATGAGTCCGTCCGCGATGTCGAGGCCGTCGACGGCCTTGGCGGGGGCGGCGGCGTCGAAGGTCTCGGAGCAGACGTGGTCGAGGGGGAGAACGATCTCCACCTTGGCCTTGGCGGCCGCGGCGAGGATTTGCTTCGCGGTGTCGAGCTGGTCGTCCTCGACGAGGGACTTGCCGACCGTGTGGCCCTGGGCCTTGAGGAAGGTGTAGGCCATGCCGCCGCCGATGACGAGGGCGGAGGCGTTCTTGAGGAGGGACTCGAGGACGGCGATCTTGGAGGAGACCTTGGCGCCGCCGATGATGGCGACCATGGGCTTCGGGGGGTTCACGACCATGGGCTCGAGGTACTTCACCTCCTTCTCCATGAGGAAGCCGCCCACGGAGGCCGGGAGGAACTTCGCGATGGAGGCGGTGGAGGCGTGGTCGCGATGGGCGGTGCCGAAGGCGTCGTTCACGAAGACCTCGCCGTAGGTGGCGAGCTCCTTCGCGAGCTTGTCGCGCTCCGCGGCGTCCTCGCTCGTCTCCTCCTTGTGGAAGCGGGTGTTCTCGAGCATGACGATGGTTCCCGCGGCCTGGCCCTCGATGAAGGCCTTCTTGCCGAAGCAGGAATCCTCGCCGGCGAAGACGACGGGCTTGCCGAGCTTCTCCGCGAGATAGGCGGCGACGGGGGCCATCCGGTGCTTGCCGGCGATGTACTTGGCTTCGTCGAAGGCCTTGCCGTCCTTCTCCGCCTTCTCCTTGGCCTTCTTCATGTCCTTCTTGGGGTCGCCGAGGTGGGACATGAGGACGAGGGACCTGGCGCCCTGCTCCATCACGTACTTGATCGTGGGAATGGCCGCGACGATGCGGGTGTCGTCCTGGACCTTGCCGTCCTTCATCGGGACGTTGAAGTCGACGCGCATCACGACGCGCTTGCCCTTGAGCTGAAGGTCCTTGACCGTCTTGATCATTTGCTGCCTCCGTATAGAGCGTTCTCCGGATCCGCCGAAGGGAGCCCGGCGGCGGAACGTAATTCGCAAAAAAAAGGCCGCCCAGGACGAGGTGCCTGGACAGCCTTGTAAAGCTTCGAGCGGGACGGCCTCGGATTACTTCTTGGAGGCCATGTACTTGAGGAGGTCGACCACGCGGTTCGAGTAACCCCACTCGTTGTCGTACCAGGAGACGAGCTTGAAGAAGCGCTTCTCGCCGGGGAGGTTGTTCTGGAGGGTCGCGAGGCTGTCGTAGATGGAGGAGCGGGCGTCGTGGATGAAGTCCGTGGAGACGAGCTCCTCGTCGCCGTAGCCGAGGATGTCCTTGAGGTAGGTCTGGCTCGCCTTCTTGAGGTAGCCGTCGATCTCCTCGATGGAGGTGTCGCGGGTCGCGGTGAAGGTGAGGTCGACGACGGAGACGTCCGGGGTCGGGACGCGGAAGGACATGCCCGTGAGCTTGCCCTTGGTCTCGGGGAGGACCTCGCCGACGGCCTTGGCGGCGCCGGTGGTCGAGGGGATGATGTTGCAGGCCGCCGCGCGGCCGCCGCGCCAGTCCTTCTTGGAGACGCCGTCGACGGTCTTCTGGGTGGCGGTGTAGGAGTGGATGGTGGTCATGAGGCCCTTCTCCACGCCGACGCCTTCCTTGAGGAGGACGTGGACGACGGGGGCGAGGCAGTTGGTGGTGCAGCTCGCGTTGGAGACGACGTCGTTCTTGGCGGGGTCGTACTTCTCGTGGTTGACGCCCACGACGAAGGTCGGGATCTTCTTGGTCTCGTCGGCGCTCTTGGCGGGGGCGGAGATGATGACCTTCTTGGCGCCCGCCTCGAGGTGGCCCCAGGCCTTCTCGTTGCAGAAGAGGCCGGTGGACTCGATGACGTACTCGACGCCGAGCTTGGCCCAGGGAAGGTTCTTGAGCTCCTTCTCGGCCATCACGCACTTGACCTCGTGGCCGTTGACGACGAGGGTGTCCGCCTCGGCGAGCGAGGGATCGCTCTTCTTGGCGGAAATCTGGGCCTTCATGCGGCCGTGGACGGAATCGTACTTGAGCTGGTAGGCGAAGTACTCGGCGTCGGTGGAAATATCGACGACGGCGACGACGTCGATCTTTTCCTTGCCGAGAAGGCCCTGCTCGACGAGCGCCTGGAACACCAGGCGTCCGATCCTGCCAAAACCATTGATAGCAACCTTCATCTCGTTCCTCCCGTGTAGGATCTCGAGACCCGCCTTGGGGGGGCGGGCTAGTCTATGCGGCCGGCGCGCAAAAAAGGCCTGCCGCTATCGCTCAACGCGAATCGCACATCGCGGTGGCTTTCTATATTTTTATATTGAAATCATATCGAAGAATGAAACGAATGTCAACGCGTCGGAACCGGATAATGGCGCATCGCCGGTTGGCGCGGGACGCTTCGTAAAAATATATGGAACCGCCGAATAGATAGCAAACCATGCCGGGAGATTATGTCCCCGCTCTTTAAAAAAAAACGAATCCGTAGTAAATTTACCCTGCCCGTGACCGATACTCTGTATGTCGGATCCGATCATAGTTCCCCTCCCAGTTTACTATGGTTCCTTCCGACACCCGCTACGGGCTGGCCGGTTTTCCCCAAACCGGCCTTTTTTTATGCCCCGGCGGCCGGAGCCAAGGCCCGCCGCGGGCCCGGCTCAACTTGACCAAGGCCTTCGCCTTCGCTTACCCTAGCGGACATGCCCGCCCCCAAGAATCCCGCGCCCTTCAAGCCGGCGCGGGCGGCGAAGATCCTCCTCATCGTGGCCGCCGCGATCGCCCTCCTCCTCGGCGTCGTATTCGGCGCGGCCATCGCCGAGACACGCAACATCCGCGCCGCCGAAGATTTCACCGATTTCCAGCCGAACCTCCCCACGAAGATCCTGGACATCAAGGGACGGCTCATCACCGAGTTCTCCTCGGAGGAAAAGCGCGAGATGGTCTCCATCAAGGAGCTGCCCCGCCACCTCATCGACGCCCTCGTCACGCGGGAGGATCGGTCCTTCTACCGGCACCGCGGCTTCACCGTCAAGAGCATTTCCCGCGCCTTCGTCGGCAAGCTGACCGGCCAGAACCTCGGCGGCGGCTCCACGATAACCCAGCAGGTCGCGGGCACCCTCTACGCCGACCGCTCCGACTATTCGATCAGGCGCAAGCTCGTCGAGCTGTGGTGGGCCCTCCAGCTCGAGCGGCGCTACACGAAGGAAGAGATCCTCGAGCTCTACCTGAACCGCATGTACATGGGCGCCGGCTGCTACGGCGTCGAGGCGGCGAGCAAGTTCTATTTCGGCCATTCCGCCCGCGAGATCACCCTCGCCGAGGCGGCCGTCCTCGTCATCCAGCTTTCGAGTCCGGCCAAGTACAATCCCATAGAGAAGCCGAACAACGCCCGCGCCAGCTCCCGGGAGGTCCTGGACCAGATGGTCAGGCTCGGCTACGCGGGCAGGGAGGAGGCCGACGCCTCCTTCGACGACTACTGGGACAGCTTCGACTACACGCGCGTCGCGACGAGCGCCTTCTTCATGCGCGACGACAAGGCGCCCTGGTTCAGCGAATACGTCCGCCGCGAGCTTGAAAACCTCCTCTACGGCTCCCTCGACATCTACAAGGACGGCTTCATCGTCAACACGACCCTCGACCTCGACATGCAGGCCGCGGCCGACGCCCAGATGAAGCGCAGCATCGAACTCGTCAACATCGAGTACAAGAAGAGCTCGGGCGAGCGCCTCGTCGAGGCGGAGCGGACCTATATCCCCATCGTCGAGCTCCTCGGCCTCGGTTTCGACCTCGAGGACCTCTTCGTCTCCGAGGCCAAGGTCAAGGGCAAGACCCTCGAATACTACAAGACCAAGGTCAATCCGGCGGTCGACGCGGCCGCCCTCCTCTTCGGCCTCTCGGACCTCAAGGCGATCGCCAACGCGAGCTACGGCAACTCGAAGACCGATCTCGAGAAGACGACGGTCGAGGGCGCCCTCGTCACGATCGACAACGACACCGGCTACATCAAGGCCCTCGTCGGCGGCTCCAAATTCGACCAGTCGAACCAGCTCATCCGCGCCACGCAGAGCCTCCTCATGCCGGGCTCGACCTTCAAGCCCCTCTACTACTCCGCCGCCATCGACTCCGGCAAGGTCACCGAAGGCAGCCTCTTCTACGACAGCCCCGTGGTCTTCTACAACGAGAACGGCACGCCCTACATCCCCCTCAACTACAAGGGCGAATGGAAGGGCCCCGTCCTGACCTGGTACGCCCTCTCCAAGTCGATGAACGTCCCCTCCCTCAAGATCCTCGATGCCATCGGCTTCGACGCGGCCATCGACCGCGCGGCCAAGCTCCTCGACATCACCGATCCCGAGGAGATCCGCCGCACCTTCCCGCGGGTCTACCCCCTCGGCCTCGGCATCAGCAACGTCACCCCGCTCAAGATGGCCCGGGCCTTCGCCGTCTTCGCCAACCAAGGCAAGGAAGTCACCCCGATCGCCATCCGCTCCGTGGAGGACCGCAACGGGCGGATCATCCTCGAGCCGGAGAAGGATCTTCGCACGCAGCAGAAAAAGAAGGGCAAGGCCATCCAGGTCGTGTCGGCCCAGAACGCCGCCGTCATGGTCGACATGCTCGAACGGACGGTAAAGAGCGGCACCCTCGCCTACCCGACCCGCGACGGCGCCAAATTCACCTACAAGGACGAGCTGGGCAAGAAATTCACGATGCCCTCCGCGGGCAAGACCGGCACGACCCAGAACTGGGCCGACGCCTGGACCGTCGGCTTCACGCCCTACATGACCACGGCGATCTGGTTCGGCTTCGACCGGCCGGGCAACTCCCTTGGCGTTTCCCAGTCGGGCGCCGTCACGGCTGGCGAGGCCTGGGCCGACTACATGTCCGTCATCCACCGCGAACTGCCCTTCAAGGCCTTCTCCCGGCCGCAGACGGGCCTCATCCAGGTCAACGTCTGCGCCGTTTCGGGACTACTCCCGACGGAGTTCTGCGACGAAGGTTCCGTGGCCCTCCTCTACTACGAAGGCAGCCAGCCGACGAACTACTGCGACATCCACCAATACAGCGCCGAACGGGACAAGAACCTGATGAACAAGCTCGGCGACCAGCTCAAGCTGATCGACGGCGGCGGAAGCCCGGTGGATTCGAAGCTCAAGCTCGACATCCCGGGCCTCGACCTTTCCGCGCCCGAGGGCCAACCGCCCGCCGGCGCCGTCCCGCCGACCTCGGGCCTCCTCGACTAGCGCCATGACTGGCGTCCTCCTCCCCGCCGCGAGTACAATGGAGGGTGGGAGGCAGGCATGCGCAGACTAGCCGCCCTCGCCTTCGCCGCCGCTCTGGCGGCGTCGGCCGGGGCCCAGGAAGCGAAACCGGTGCTCAGGGTCAGGCCCTTCTCGGGGGAAGGCCTTGCCGCGACCGAGCTTTCGGCCATCCAGAACCTCGTCACGAGCTACATCGTCGAACTGAAGGCTTTCCGCGTCGTGGATTCCGCCGGCCAGGAACTGGCCTTGCGGGAGGCGGAAACCGCCATCAGTCTCGGCTCCCCGAAGGACCTGGCCCCGCTCGCCGCCGAC
>DAINBW010000054.1:0-10230 GCA_036732745.1 Spirochaetales bacterium
CGCCGCGCGGCCGGACGGAGTCGCCGCCTGCGACGCGGCCTTCGCCTGCTCCCGCGCCTGCCCCCAGGGCGTCGCGCCCGGCCGGCGCATCCGCCGGCTCAGGGCGAGTCTCGAGAACCGCGCGGAGAGCTAGCCTTTCCGGCGGAGCATGAAAAAAGCGGGCCCTCGCCCGCTTTTTTTTCGTTTCCCGCCCCCGCGGGCGGCGCCAAGGGCGCTTTCAGCCCCGCATGGCGTCGGCGGCGCCCGCGGTGCTTCCGCCGACGGCGCGCAGGGCCTCGATCTTCTCCTCGATCGGCTTCAGGATGAGGTCGTAGCCGAGGCCGAGGGAGTTGTCAATGTCATCCTTGTCGATGAGCCCGCGGCCCTCGAGGAGGTCGACGATCAGGGCGTTGACCAGGGTCATGAAGAGGCCCACCCGGCGCTTCAGGTCCTTGGAAAGCTCGCCTTCAGGATGCTTTTCCTGGATTTCCTCGAGGATGTAGTTGGAGTAGCGCTTCATCCTCGGATCGCCGTGGAGGGCGGTGAGGTCGGAGGAAAAGAGGAAGCGGTAGACATTGGTCCGCTCGTGGGCGAATTTGACCATGTACTCCGAGACCACGCGGAGTCCACGGAGCGTGCCGGCACCTCCGCGCTGGGAGAAGAACTCGGTCATTCCGGCGATGAACTCCTCGAAGCCGAGGGTGACGGCGTCCTCGAGGAGCCGTTCCCGCGAATCGTAGTAGGTGTAGAGGGACATGGCGGTGAGGCCCAGCCGCGCGGCGAGGCGGCGGGTCGAGAAGGAGAGATAGCCCTCCTCCTCGATCAGGCGCAGGGCCTCCGTAATGATGACGCGGGAATCCCCGAACTTTCTTTCTCTGCTCATGCTGGGCCTAAGTATCCACCATAAGGCGGGGATACGGCAAGATCCCAAAGCCGCGGACCGCGGACCTGGCTCAAGCCGCCGACGTTGTTACGCCCGTCGCCGCAAGGCGACGACGACGATCGCTTCCTTACAGTCCAACGTCGGCGGCGACCACTAGATAAAACTAGCGCCTTCTCCGCAACACGGTGGCGCAGTTCGTGACGGCGGAGCCGCCGACGTTGAAGGCCACGCCGATCTCCGGATCGAAGCGCTCGGGCGCGGCGCCGATGGGCTCGCCGACGAGCTGCTTGTAGAGAAGGGCGTGCATGGAGACGCCGGTGGCGCCGACGGGGTGCCCCTTGGCCTTGAGGCCGCCCGAGAGGTTCACGCAGACCTGGCCGTCGTCGCGGCCGAAGCGGCCGGCCAGGTAGTCGTGGCCGGCGCGGCCGTCCGCCGAAAGCCCGAGGGCCTCCGTGGAAAGGAGTTGGTTGATCGTGAAGCAGTCGTGCACCTCGGCGAGGTCGACGTCGCCGGCCGAGACGCCCGCCTCGAGGTAGGCGCGGCGCACGGCCTCCTTGCCCGCGAGGAGCTCGTGCATGTTCGAGCGCTTGGAGAGCGCGATGCGCTCGTTCGCCTGGCCGAGGCCGGCGATCTCCACGGAGCGCCCGCCGCGCGCCTCCGCGTCCTCGCGCCGCATCACGACGAGGGCCGCCGCGCCGTCGGTGACGAGGGAACAGTCGTGGAGGCGCAAGGGAGCCGCGATCATGGGATTCTTCTCCGGCGGCAGGGACAGGATCGCCTCCGCGGTGACGAGGCCGAGCTTGTCGGAGGGACCGCCCTTGCCGAAGTGCGCGAGGGGATTGTCGAGGCCGTTGCGGTAGCCGAGGGCGGAGACCGCGGCGAGCATCCTGGCGAGGGTCGCCTCGTCGAGCTCATATCGGGCGGCGTAGCCCTTGGCGTACTCCGCGAAGAGGGCCGGGAAGGTCATGCCGGCGGCGCCCTCCTCCGGCCAGTAGGAGCAGGTGGCGAGGGCGTGCGTGACGCCCTTCGTGTCGAGGAGGTTCATCTTCTCGACGCCGAGGACGAGGGCCACGCGGGCGCGGCCCGCCTCCACGGCGTAGATCGCGTCGTAGAGCGCGACAGAGCCGGAGGCGCAGGCGTCCTCGCACCTCGTCATCGGCTTGAAGCGCAGGCCCTCGGGATCGATCTCCGTCGCCAGGGAGGCGAGGTGCTCCTGCTCCGCGAAGAGGCCGGGCGCGCAGGAGGCGACCCAGACCGCGTCGACGTCCTTTCCGGAGAGCCCCGCGTCCGCGAGGGCGCCGCGGCCCGCCTCGTACATGAGCTCGTAGATGGAGGCGAGGTCGGCGACCTCGCCGGTCTCCTTGTTCTTCTTGACGAAGCTGCCGAATTTCGTGTTGTAGGCGCCGACGATGCTCGCACGACTCATGTTGTCTCTCCTTGGTGTTTTCTTGGCCGGGACGGGTTCTTTGGCCGCGCCCTATCGGCGCGCCGGCGCGGCGAAGCCGGCGACGAGCCGCTTGAAAAGGACGGGATCCTCGGCCATGACGGAATGGCCCACTCCCTCGAGGATCTCGAGGCGGGCGGCCGGGAAGGCCTCGGCGGTCTCACGGGCCATGGCCTCGGTGACGATGGGGTCAAGGCGGCCCCAGAGGACGAGGACCGGACCCGGGAAGGCCCCACAGCGGCCGCGGTAGTCGAAACGGGAAAGCGCGCGCGCGTTGCCGATCCAGGCGGGGGCGGCCATGCGGGTCGCGTCGTCCACGAGAGTCTCGAAGAAGCCGGGATCCTTCAGCGTCGGCGTCACGGTCGCCAAGGCCTTGGCGAGGATCTCGCGGTTCGCGCGCATCATCTCGATGAGGGGATGGCGCGCCTCCGGCGTGACGAGGCCCGAGGGTGCGGCCGAATCGACGAGGACGAGGCCGCGGAAGAGCTCCGGCCGGCGGACGGCGGCCGAGATGGCCACCGCGCCGCCGAGGGAATGGCCGACGAGGATCGGCCGCTCAAGGGCGAGCGCCTCGACAAAGGCCGTCAGGGCGTCGGCGTAGCGGTCAAGGTCCACCTCGCCGTCCAAGGGGTCGGAACCGCCGAAGTTCGGCAGGTCCAGGGCGATCGTCCGGAAACCGGGAAGGTCCATCGCCCGGGAGTACCAGGCGCTCGATCCCGTGTTGCCGTGGACGAAGAGCAGGGGCGCGCCCTCGCCGTTTTCGAGGTAGCGGATCCGCCCCGCCGGCAGCCGCGCGAATTTCTCCTCCATGGTCGCCTCCTGTCGCTGGTTATAATTGGGAAGTATCGCCTAGGCACGCGCGCCGCGGCCCTCGACCTCGTCCAGGAAGGGCGCGAGCTCGGCCAGGATCGCCTCCGGCTTCTCGATGACGACCGCGTGCCCCGCGCCTTCGATGACGCGCAGGCGGGCGCCCGGGATCCCGTCCGCTATGACGCGGGCGCAGCCCTGGTGCTTGAGGATGTCCAGGCCGCCCACGAGGACGAGGGTCGGGCAGGTTATGCGTCCGAGGAGCGGCGTCGCGTTTATCGCAAGGAAGGCGTCGCAGAGCCGGACGAAGGATTCGAACCACTCGCGGGGCAGGGAGGCCACGGCGTCCTCGCGCCTCGCGAGGGCCTCCCCGTTGGCGGCGATGTAGGCGGCCGAGTAGTTCCAGGGCAGGATGGTCTTGTAGAAAAGCCGGGGATCCGCGAGGGCGGCGGCCTTCCAGGACTCGATGGCCGCGCGGAGCAGGGCGTCCGCCTCGCTCGCCCCGTCGATGACGACGAGGCTCCGCGCCAGGTCGGGCCGCGCCGCCGCGAGGAGCATGGCCACCTCGGAGCCGTAGGAGGTGCCCACGAGGTGGACCGCCCCGAGGCCCAGGCCCTCGACGAGGGCGGCCAGGTCCTCGACGTGGTCCTCGAGGCTCAAGGGGCCCGTCGGCTTGTCGCTCAGGAGCTGCCCCCGGAAATCGTGGAGGAGGCAGGCCCGCCGGGGCGACAGCGCCGCGGCGATCGGCCGCCAGTTCCCGACGGACATGGCGACGCCGTTCAGGAGAACGACGGGGGAGGCCCCGTCGCCGCCCCCGCCCGTGAGCTCGTAGGCGAGCCCCGCGCCCCTCGCCGCGAAGCGTTCCACGCCCTAGATCCCGAGGTAGGCCGAGACGACGTGGGGGTTGGTCATGAGGCCCTTGGCGTCGTCCGTCACCGCTATCGCGCCGTTCTCGAGCACGTAGCCCCGGTCGATCGACCGGAGGCTCTCCCGCACGTTCTGTTCCGTGACGAGGATCGAGACGGATTTCTTGAGCAGCGTGAGCCGGTCGAAGACCTCCGCCACGATGGAGGGCTGGAGGCCCAGGGAGGGCTCGTCGAGGATGAGGAGCTTCGGGTTCGCCATGAGGGCGCGCCCGATCGCGACCATGCGCTGCTGGCCGCCGGACATCGTGCCGGCCAGCTGGCGGTAGCGCTCCTTCAGGATCGGGAAGAGCTCGAGGACGACCTCGAGCTGGCGCTCGGCGTTGGCCTTGGCGTGGGGGATGTAGGCGGCGCCGAGCTCGAGGTTGTCCGCGACGGACATGCCGGGGAAGAGCTCGCGCTCCTGCGGCACGAGGGCGATGCCCGCCCGCGCGATCTCGTGGGTCTTGCCGCCGCCGATCTCCCGGCCTTCCAGCGAGATCGAGCCCGAGCGCGGGGCGACGAGGCCCATGATCGCGTTGATCAGCGTGGTCTTGCCCGCGCCGTTGGGGCCGAAGAGGCCCACGGACTCCGCGCCCACCTCGATGGAGACGCCGCGGAGCACGGTCAGCTTGCCGTACCCGCATTCCAGGTTCTCTACTTTAAGCATGGACGGCGGCCCCTCCCAGGTAGGCTTCGACGACGCGCGGATTCTTGGACACTTCCTCGTAGGGACCGGAGGCGATGAGCTCGCCGGCCTCGAGGACTATGACGCAATGGGTGAGCTCGCGGATGACGCCCATGACGTGTTCCACGACGCCGACCGCCAGGCGGCGCTCCTTGGCGACGCGCCGCACCGTGGCGATGAGATCCTTGGTCTCGTCGGCGTTGAGGCCGGCCATCACCTCGTCCAGGAAGAGCACCTCGGGCTCGTTCGCGAGCGCGCGGGCTATCTCCATCTTCTTGATCTCGAGGATGGTGAGCCGCGTCGTCTCGCGTTCGACGTCGGCGAGGCCGAGCTCCCGGCAGAGCGCCTCGGCCTTGCGGCGGGCCTCCTTGAGGCCGTTGCCGCGGGCGAAGATGGAGCCGACCATCACGTTCTCGAGGAGGGTGAGGTTCTCGAGGGGATGGATGAGCTGGTAGGTGCGGGCGATTCCCATGCGCGCCCGCTCGTGCGCCGGCGCGTAGGTGATGTCGCGGCCCTTGTACTCGATCCTGCCGGAACTCGGCATGGCGATGCCGGAGACGAGGTTGATGAAGGTCGTCTTGCCGGCGCCGTTCGGGCCGATGATCCCGAGGATCTCACCCTCCTCCATGGAGAAAGAGACGTCGTTGACGGCCACGAGGCCCATGAAGCGCTTGGTGAGCCCTTCGGTCTTGAGCTTGGTCACGCCTTCCTCCTCTTGTCGGCGGAACGGGTCGCCGCGCGGGCCTGGCCGAGCAGCCCCTGGGGCATGAAGAGAATCACGATGATGATGATGACGCCGTAGACCACGAGGTGGCCGTAGGGGATCTTGAGCTTGAGCCACTCGGCAGCGAGACCGAGGAGGACGGCGCCGAGGACCGGCCCGACCGTGCTGTGCACGCCGCCGAGAAGCGCCATCGCGAGCGGCAACAGGGTGAAGTTCGCGTCGAAGACGCTCTCCGGCGTCGCGAAGCCGTAGGATTGCACGTAGATGCCGCCGAGGAGGCCCTGGATGGAGGAGGTGACGACGAAGGCGACGAGGAGCCAGCGGAAGATGTTCACGCCGCTCGACTTCGCGGAGGTCTCGTTGTTGCGGATCGCGGTGAGCGCGTAGTGGACCCGGCTGTTCTCGAACCACCAGGAGGCGCCGAGGGCCACGGCCAGGCCGGCCAGGGCCAGCCAATAGAGCTTGCCGGCGTCGCCGCCGAAGATGACGCCCTGGAGGACGACGCCCTCGGGACCGCCGGTGAAGTCGTGCAGGTTGTGGATCACGATGCGGAAGATCTCCGCCAGCGCGAGCGTGACGATGGAGAAGTACATCGCGCGGAGCCGGAGGATGAGGAAACCGATGAGGAGGGCGACGAGGCCCGAGAAGACGGCCGCGAAGGGGATGGAAAGCCAGGCGGGCATGCCCGCGCGCAGCACGCCGAGGACGGAGGCGTAGGCGCCGAGCCCGAAGAGGCCGGCTATGCCGAAGGAAATCTGGCCCGACCTGAGGAGCATGTCCCAGGTGACGGCCAGCGCCATGTACATGATGATGTTCCGCGCCACCTGGAGGGGGTAGGCTCCCGCGAAGGCGGGAAGCGCGACCGCGACCGCCAGGGCCAGGGCGGCGAGCGCGCGTGAAAGGTTTCGGTTCACGACTTCCTCCACTTGATGGACCGGCCGAGGATGACCACGATGATGAGGACGAAGAAGACGATGTCCGCCCAGCCGCGCAGGTCGCGGAAGGCGCGGAGGAAGCTCTCCGCCAGGCCGAGGAGAAGGCTGGCGCCGAGGATGCCCGGGATGTTGCCGATGCCCGCCACGGCGACCAGGCAGAAGCTCTTCATCGTGAAGGGCCCCCCGACGCCGGGGAAGATCGCCGACTTCGTGAGGAAGAGCGCGCCCATCGCGCCGACGAGGGCCAGGGCCAGCGCGAAGACGAGGCCGTAGGTGCGGTCCACGTCGATGCCGACGATCGCCGCGCCGCGCGGATTCTGGCCGACGGCCAGGGCGGCCTTGCCCGCGGTGGTTTTCGTAAGGAAGAGCTTGAGGCCGTAGGCGTAGAGGATCGCCACGGCCACGAAGACGAAGGACCAGACGCCGAAGGAGAGCTCGCCGATGTCGACCGACGCGGAGACGTAGTCGAGGGAGATCTTGCGCGTCTGGGAGGTGAAGAGGATGTTGACCGCCTGCGAGAGGGCGATGCCGAGGCCAAAGGTGAGGATGAGCTGGTTGAGCTCGGGAGCCTTCAGGGCCTTGCGGATCGTCAGGCGGAACACGATCCAGCCGAAGAGGCCGGTGACCGCCGCCGTCGGGAGGGCGGCGACGAGGGGATCCATGCCGGTGGCCCGGCACGCGAAATAGGTGGCGTACGCCGCGACCATCATGAACTCGCCGTGCGCGAGGTTCACGATGTGGACGATGCCGAGGACGAGGCCCATGGGGATCGCGATCGCCGCGTAGAGGCCGGCCTGCTGGATTCCGTAGATGAGGACGGTGGGCTTCCAGAACAGGATCAGGACCGCGGCCGCCAGGCCGAGTGCGACGAGGATCGTCGTGCGACGTTTCATAGCCATCTTGACTGCCTTTGTTGCCGGGATTCGCCGCCCGAAAAGCGCCGCGGCCCGTGGGTCGCGGCCCCTTCGGGCGGCCTCGATCAGAGAAGAGTCTCCGGACTCACTTCCACTTCGGGAAGGGATAGACCGGGGTGGAGGTCTTGGCCTCGAGCGGCCAGATGACTTCCTGGCGGCCGTTCTGCCACTGCAGGATCTTCTGCCGCTTGATGCCCTGGTGGGCGATGACGTTGGACTTGGTGAAGCTGACAACCTCGCCGAGCGGGGAATCGTACTTCGTCGCCTCGAGGGCCTTGATGAGGGCGGCCGTCTCGGTCGTGCCGGCCGCCTTGATGGCGTCGGCCAGGATGTAGATCGCCGAGTAGGAGAGCGGGGCGAAGTAGGTCTGGGGCTCTTCCTTGAACTTCTTGACGAAGCCGTCGTAGAACTTCTTGCTCGCCTTGTTGGTGTCGTTCATCGCGGGGGCCCACATGCCGTAGAGCATGACGTTGGCGGAGAGCTTGGAGGTGCCGAAGCCGATCGGCCATCCGGGGGGAGCCCCGAGGTAGATGCCGGGGTTGAACTTCATGGCCTTGGCCTGCTCGAGCATGGGGAGGGCGTCGGCGTCGTAGCCGGCCCAGAGGTAGAGGTCGGGCTTGAAGTCCTTGGCCGCCTCGAGGACCGCCGCGTAGTCGCCGCCGCCGAGGGCCGCGCTCTTGAAGGGCGCGCCGTCGACGATGAAGCGGCCGGTCTCGCCGAAGAGCTTCTTGGTCGCGTCCCAGGAGGCCTTGCCGAAGGCGCCCTCCTCGTAGGCGAGGAAGATCTTCTTGATCTTGACGTTCTTGTAGGTCGCCTGGATCGCTTCCCAGCCCTCGGCGTAGGAGGCGCCCTGGTTGTAGTCCCAGGGATGGAGGTGGAAGTACCAGTTGGCGTCGGCGCCGAGGGCGTTCTCGACCGTGTAGCTGGCCGCGCCGGTGGACATGACGACCTTGCCGTACTTCTTGAAGGCGGGGATCTTGCCGAGCTCCGCGCCGGAGCCCATGCCGCCCACGAGGACGTCGACGTTGTCCACGGTGACGAGCTTCTCGACGGCCGCGGCCGCCTTGTCGGCCTTGAGCTCGTCGTCCACGACGACCAGCTCGAGCTGCTTGCCGAGGACGCCGCCGGCGGCGTTGATCTCCGCGACCGCGAGCTGGGCGGCCATGCTGCCCTGCTTGCCGGTGATGTCGGAGAGCGGCCAGATCCCGCCGATCTTGATGGTGCCCTGGGCGAAGGCCGAGGCCGCGACGAGGAGCGTCGCGACGATGGCTAAGGCTTTCTTCATGAACCTGCCTCCTTGGGGGAAGCGTTCTTCCCCCGGATACGATATCGATCCGCGTCCGTCGTCCCCGCGAAGGAGGAAGCCCCGGCCGCGCCGTTCCCGATGCGAGAGACTAGAGTACGAGGCCCCCGTCGACGCGGATGACCTGGCCCGTGATGAAGGCCGAATCCTCCGAGGAGAGGAAGAGCACCGCGTTGGCGATGTCCTGGATCTCGGCCAGGCGGCCGAGGGGCGTGCGCGCGATGAAGGGCTCCAGGACCTTCTCCGGCACGGTCGCGATCATCGGCGTGCGGGTGTAGCCCGGGGACACGCAGTTGGCTCGGACCTTGGCGCCCTTGCGCGCGAACTCCTTGGCCCAGCCCTTGGTCATGGCGACCACGGCGCCCTTCGTGGCGGCGTAGTTGGTCTGGCCGATGTTGCCGTCGAGCCCGACGATGCTGGAGATGGAGACGATGGAGCCGGAGCCGCCCTCCATCATGATCGGCGCGATCGCGCGGGTCATGATGAAGACGCCCTTCAGGTTGACGTCGATGACGGCGTCCCATTCGGCGTCGCCCATCTTCTGGATGAGCGCGTCGCGCGTGATGCCCGCGTTGTTGACGAGGACGTCGATGCGGCCGTGCTCGGCCTTGATGCGCTCCACGAGGGCCGCGACGGCCGCCGCGTCGGTCACGTTGACCACCGCGCCCTTGATGGCGGGGTGGGCGGCCTCGAGGGCCGGGAAATCCGCGTCGTTGACGTCCAGCGCCCAGACGCGCGCCGCGCCCTCCCGGGCGAAGGTCTCCGCGATGCCGCGGCCGATGCCGCGCGCGCCGCCGGTGACGACGCACACCTTGTCTTTCATTCGCATGGCATATCCTCCGTACTTGGTCTCATTCGGCGCAGGGGCCCCACCGGATCACGGTGGAGGCCCAGACGAAGCCGAGCCCGGCGCCGACGAAGACGACGTTGTCGCCGTCGCGCACCTTGCCGGCCGCGAGGCCGAGCTCGAGCGAAAGCACCTGGTCGTTCTGGCCGATGTGGCCGTAGTCCTCGAGGTAGGTGGTGCGCTCGGGCCCCAGGCCGAGCTCGGCCAGGACGGCCTCGTGGGCGCTGCGCTTGAAATGCAGGATCGCGAGGTAGTCGATGCCGCCGCGGGGCGCGGAGGCCGGGATGCCGCTCTTCGCGACGGCCTCGCGGATGACCGCGTAGAAGTTGGGCATCGTCACCTCGCCGAGCTTGCCCTTGAAGGCGCCCTCGTCGGGCACGACGAAATGCGCGCGCTCGAGGTCGCCGGCCGCGGGCGGCCAGGCCCGCGTGCCGAGGGTCGGCACGACGCACATCTCGGAGAGGGAGCCGTCGCCCCGGAAGGCCGAGGCGAGGACGGCGTTCCTGCCGGCGTTTTTCCGGAGGACGAGGGCCGAGCCGCCGGAACCGATGTCGAGCATGAAGCGCGTCGCCGGCTCCGCCGGATCGATGAGGTCGTTGTTCCGGTAGCCGGAGACGAGGAGGACGGTGCGGAGGTCTTCGCGGGCGAGCATGAGGGACTTGGCCACCTCGAGGGCGGTCATCATGGAGCCGCACATGGCCTCCATGTCGAAGCTCCAGGCCCGTTTCGCGCCGAGCCGCTCGGACACGTAGAGGCCGGCGAGCCAGCAGGGGTAGTCCTTGTGCTGGGCGCCGCACCAGATGA
>DAINBW010000055.1:0-10218 GCA_036732745.1 Spirochaetales bacterium
GGCCTCGCGCAAGGCGTTGCGGCGGGCATGGCGCATCTGCAGCGCGTGGTCGACGAAGATCCACCCGGACTCGTCGGTGACACCGTTGCTGGCCAGCAGCTGGACCGTGACGCCGGACGCCAAGACCTAGGCCTTCAAGCTGAAGAGCGGCGACCTTCGCCGCTACGGCTATTGCCTGGAGCACGACATCGCTCCCGACGGCCGGCGTCTCCGCTACGGCAAGGACGGCGTCAATCCGGGCGTGGCCGCGATCGCGATGCGGTATCCGGCGGCGGACGGCCTCGTCGTCGTCCTCGCGAACCAGGACGCCGACGTGTGGTCGCTGTGCCGCGAGCTCGCCGCGGCGGCCGCCCTCGTCTAGGCCGTCCGCTCCGGGCGGCGAGCGAACGCTCGCCATCCCTCGAAACGAAAAACCGCCCTCCGGCCATGAAAAGCCAATAATTGCTCCCATCTGACGGAAATGCGACACGCCTGGCGGGTATCGAAGCCGGGAACGCGATTTTCTTGCCCGAAAACGAAATCCGCATATATCATGCGGGTATCGCCCACGCACGGCGCGAGTCATCAAAAGGAGGGAGACATGATCAGACCTGAGGAGGTTCGCCACGAGGCGCTCAAGTCCTGGGTGGCGGAGATCGCGGAGCTCTGCAAACCGGACCGCATCCATTGGTGCGACGGTTCCGAGGAGGAGAACGCGGAGATCTGCCGCGGCCTCGTCGAGTCGGGAACCTTCATCAAGCTGAATCCCGGGAAGCGGCCGAACAGCTTCCTGTCGCGCTCCGATCCGGGCGACGTCGCCCGCGTCGAGGACCGGACCTTCATCTGCAGCCGCCGGAAGGTCGAGGCCGGACCCACCAACAACTGGAAGGATCCCAAGGAGATGAAGGCCATCCTGAACGGCCTTTTCGACGGCGCGATGCGCGGCCGCACGATGTACGTCATCCCCTTCAGCATGGGCCCCCTCGGCTCCCCCCTCTCCCACATCGGCGTCGAGATCTCGGACTCCGCCTACGTCGTCGCGAACATGCGGATCATGACGCGCATGGGCCGCGCCGCGCTGGACATCCTCGGCGAGGGCGGGGAATTCGTCCCCTGCGTGCACTCCGTCGGCGCCCCCCTCAAGCCCGGCGAGAAGGACGTGCCTTGGCCCTGCGACAAGGACAACAAGTACATCGTGCATTTCCCCGAGGAGCGCGCGATCTGGTCCTACGGCTCGGGCTACGGCGGCAACGCCCTCCTCGGCAAGAAATGCTTCGCGCTCCGCATCGCCTCCGTGATCGCGCGCGAACAGGGTTGGCTCGCCGAGCACATGCTCATCCTCGGCGTGCAGTCGCCCCAGGGCGAGAAGACCTATGTCGCGGCCGCCTTCCCGAGCGCCTGCGGCAAGACCAATTTCGCCATGCTCATCCCGCCCGAGGGCTTCGAGGGCTGGAAGGTGACGACGGTCGGCGACGACATCGCCTGGATCAAGCCCGACAAGCAGGGCCAGACCCGCGCGATCAACCCCGAGGCGGGCTACTTCGGCGTGGCGCCGGGCACGAGCGAGAAGTCGAACCCGAACGCCATGGCCACGATCCGCGCCAACACGATCTTCACCAACGTGGCGCTCACGCCCGACGGCGATGTCTGGTGGGAGGGCATGACGAAGGAGCCGCCCGCGGGCCTCGTCGACTGGCAGGGCAAGCCCTGGGATCCCGCCTCCGGCAAGCCGGCGGCGCACCCCAACGCGCGCTTCACCGCGCCCGCCAAGCAGTGCCCCTCGATCGACCCCGATTGGGAAAAGCCGGATGGCGTGCCCATCAAGGCCTTCATCTTCGGCGGCCGGCGGAGCGCCCTCTTTCCCCTCGTCTACCAGTCCTTCAACTGGATGTACGGCGTGTACCTCGCCGCGACCCTCGGCTCCGAGACGACCGCGGCCGCGACGAGCGCCGTCGGCCTCGTGCGCCGCGACCCCTTCGCGATGCTGCCCTTCTGCGGCTACCACATGGCCGCCTATTTCAACAACTGGCTCCGCTTCGGCCGCATCATCAAGAACCCGCCGCGCATCTTCGGCGTGAACTGGTTCCGCAAGGGCAAGGACGGCGAGTTCCTCTGGCCGGGCTTCGGCCAGAACATCCGCGTCCTCAAGTGGATCGTCGACCGGGCGAACAACCACGCGAAGGGCGTCGAGAGCCCCTTGGGTTGGATGCCGCGCTACGAGGACATCTCCTGGGAGGGACTCGACGACTTCTCCGAGGAAAAGTTCGGCGAGCTCATGGCGATCGACCGCGACCAGTGGGTTGGCGAGCTCCTGTCCCACGAGGAGCTCTTCTCCAAGCTCTACGACCGCCTGCCGAAGGAGCTGATCTTCATCCGCGAGCTCACCCTCTCGAGCCTCTGGCGCTCCCCCGAGCACTGGGAGTTCAACCAGGTCGCGATAGAGCCGACCGAGGACTGAACCGGCCCGCCGCCTGGGAGGCCGGGGCCCGGGTCCGGGCCGAGGCCCGGGCCCGGGCCCCCCGCGGCCCCGATCGGTGGCGGATACCACGTCATCGGGCGGCGGGGGGGCGCCCCCCGCCGCGCCGCCTTGCCGTCCGCTTCCGACCTGCTATGATGGCGCCATGAAAGCAGCCGACCGGGAGGCCCTCCGCCGCCTCCTCGAAGCCCATGAGCCCGCGAGCCCGCGCGAGGCCGAGTCGCGCGACCGCATCCTCCGTTTCCTGGCCGAGAATCCCGAATCGCTCGGGCGGGGGAATCCGGCGGGACACCTCACGGGCTCGGCCTGGGTCTTTGACGCGCGGGCGGGCAAGGCGCTTCTCGTCCACCACGCCAAGCTGGACCTGTGGCTCCAGCCGGGCGGCCACCTCGAGGGGGAGGAGTCGGCCCTCGAGGCCTCCCTGCGCGAGGCGCGCGAGGAGACGGGCCTGGGCGCCCTGCGCCTCGCCTCGCCCGGACTCTTCGACGTCGACGTGCACGGGATTCCCGCCCGGAAGGACGCGCCGGCGCATTTCCACTACGACCTCCGCTTCCTCCTCGCCGCGGACTCGCGGGAGGCGCCGACGGCGAGCGCCGAATCGCGCGACGCGCGCTGGTTCGCCCTCGCGGAGATCCCGGCCGCCACGCGCGACGAGTCCGTGCTGCGCATGGCGGCGAAATCCGCCCTTCCCTAACCCGCCGTTTGTGGGTCGCGCGCCGGAGCTTCCGCCGCGCCCGCCCGCTTCCCCGTCGGGATGTCCTTGCCGAAGATCGCGAAGAGGACCGTGCCGAGGACGCCGAAGCCGGTCGCCGTCAGGAAATTCGCCGCCGGCGAGATGTTCCAGAGCAGGGCGCTCGATAGGGCGGCCAGGGACACGATGACGTCGCGGATGAGGTAGTAGGCGCCGAAGGTGCGCGCCTTCGCGTCCTCCGGCGCGAGGTCCATGATGAGGGCCTTGCGGGTCGGCTCGCCGAACTCCTTGAGGCCCCGCACGATGAAGGCGAGGACGAACATCGGGAAGGACCGCGAGAAGAGGAGCGTGAGGGGGAAGAGGGTGAAGAAGCCGAAGGTTATGAGGACGAACTTCTTCTTGCCGTACCGGTCCGACATGTAGGCGACGGGGATGTAGACGAGCATCGCGACCGCCATCTCGATCGTCGTGAGGAGGCCGAACTGGAGGGCCGTCAGGCCGTTGTTGTCGACCGCCCAGATGACGACGAAGGCGTAGGGAATCTGCTCCGCGAAGCGGATGAGGATGTCGCTCGCGAGGAGGCTCCGGAGCGCGGGGCTGAAAAGGTCCCTCGCCTTCATCTCCTTCCGCTTGCCGGGATCCTTCTCCGGCTTGTCGTCCTCCATGAACCTTTGCATGAGGAAGAGCGCCGCTAGGCCCATCGCGAAGGCGGCGCCGAAGGCGATGCGCGCGCCCTGGGCGCGGCCGAAGGCGCCGATGAGGGCGCCGCCGACGATGGGGCCGAGGGCCATGGGGATGCGCTTCGTGAAGGAATGCATGGAGACGCCGAGGGCCCGCCGCTCCTTGGGCACGACCTTGGAGACCATGCTCATGATCGCGGGCAGGGAGACCGCCGTCCAGGCGATGAAGAAGATCGCGCCGACGAGGACGGCCTGCCAGGCCGGCACGAGGATCACGAGGAGATAGCCGAACATCGCCACCAGGGTGAAGAGCTGGAGCGACTTCTTGAAGCCGAGGCGGTCGGAGAGGTAGCCGCCGGGGAAGGAGTAGAGGGCGGAGAGGAGGTTGTCCATCGAGTTGAGGAAGCCGACGGCCCAGGTCGAGCCGCCGAGGGCGATGAGGTAGAGGGGTAGGAAGCGTTCCGCCATTTTTTCGCCCATGCCGACGAAGATCACGACGAGCAGCATCGTGGTCATGCTGCCGTTCCGCTTGAGGAAGTTTTTCAGGTTCATGGTCCCGGACATCGCGTCACTCCTTGAAAAGGGCGGCTTCGTCGCCGATCCCGTCCAGCATTTTTTCGAGCAGCCGCTCGAGTTCGCGCCGTTCGGCCTCCTCGAGGCCCGCGTCGAGCTTGCTCCGGAAACGCCGCTCCTCCGCGGCGCGGAGGGCGACGAGCGCCGCGCCGCCCGGCGTCAGGCTGACGAGGACGACCCGCTTGTCCTCCGTCGAGCGCGTGCGCCGCAGGTGCCCGCGGGCCTCGAGGTCGTCGAGGACGCCGATCAGGGTGGCCGGCGCGAGGTCGGCCGCCTTGGCGAGGTCGAGGGTCTGGATTTCGCCTTTCTCCGCGACGCGCTCCAGCACCCGCATCGGCACGGTCTTGAGTCCCGAGGTGCCCCGATGGTAGTGGCGCTTGGCGTCAAAGAGGGCGATCAGGCGGCTTGTTAATTCGGGTTTCGTATCATTCCTCCTGGGAATAATTCGGTATCCGAATAATACAACTCGACCGCTTCCTTGGCAACGGGGGCCGAGGACTCCCGCGTGCCGCGGCGGGGAACAGTCGCGCGCGCGCCTGTGTGACGAAAACTGAACAATGTGTCGGAAACGGGGGCACGGAGTAGTATATTAAAATAGTAATCTATAAGGAGGAGGGCCATGAGAAAAGGGGCGGTCCTGTTCGCGCTGGGGTTCGGCTTGGTCGTGTCCGGGCTTTCCGCCCAGGGCAGCGCCGGCCTTGACCAGTATTACCGTTTCCCCGTCGGGATCGGCGTCGAGTACCGGAGCCTTTCCCCCTTGGCCTCCCTCGGCGGACAGTTCACCATCCTCGACGTGTCGGGTTTCGCGGTCCTGCCCCTCTCCTCGGAACCCCGTCTCCAGCCCTTCCTGCGCGCGGGCCTCGTCAACTTCGACTCCCTCGACGCCGGCGCGCCGACCGCCTGGGATCATCGCCAGTACTACGGCCTCCTCGGCCTGGCATGGTCGAGTCGTTTCACCAAGAACTTCGAGGGCGGCGTGGACCTGGCGCTCGGCGCCTCCGAGGCGGTCTTCCCCTCGGCCGTGCCGGGCGGTCCCGTGGGCGCTCCCTATCTCCTCGCCGAGGCCGGGCTTCGGATCGGCCTCGATCCTTCCTATTCCTTCTCGGTGATCCTGGCGCCGCGGGTCCGCTGGCAAAAGGCCCTCGCGCCGCTCGCGAGCATGGACGGTTTCTATGCCTCGGTCGGCGTCTCGGGGAGTTTTCGCTTCGGCGAGGATCCCGACTCCGCCCGCTCGATCATCAGGAGCCTCCGCTTCGAGCAGGCCAAGATCCCTTCCGTTTTTCCGGCGATGAAGAGCTTCTACGACGAGAACGCCTTGGGCTCGGTCCGCCTGGTCAACGAGGACCGGCAGCCCCTCCACGACGTCGAGGTTTCCTTCTACCAGAAGGGCTTCATGGACTCGCCGACGGTCTCGGCCTCCCTGCCCCTCATCGGGGCGCGGGAAAGCGTCGAGGTGCCGGTGCGCGCGGTCTTCAACCGCCAGGTCTTCCAGGTCGAGGGCTCCCAGGCCCTGACCGGCGAGATCATCGTGAGCTATCGCCTCCGCGGCCGGCCCGCCGAACAGCGGCAAAGCGTCTCCTATCGCCTGGAGGACCGGCGAGCCATTTCCTGGAGCGACGACCGCAAGGTGGCCGCCTTCATCACGCCGCAGGACAGCGCCCTCAAGAACTATACCGCCTATCTCGCGCGGGTTTTCAAGGAGGAGGAGCTGCCGGACTACGGCAAGCCGCTCCAGTACGCGATGCAGATATACTCCGGCCTCCGGGAACTCGATCTCCTGTATCAGGAGGACGCGGCCTCTCCCTTCACGAAGGCCCAAGGCAAGGCCGAGGCGGTGGACGCCGTCAACCTGGCGCGGGAGACCCTCAAGCGCAGCTACGGCGACTGCGACGACCTCACGGTGCTCTTCGCGAGCCTCCTCGAGACGCGGAACGTGGAGACGGGCTTCATCGCGACGCCGGGCCACATCTTCCCGGCGGTCAACACGAAGATGCCCGCCGAGGCCTTCGCCGAGGTCCATCCCGACCGCTCGATGACCATCCCCGTGGACGGCGAACTCTGGGTTCCCGTCGAGGTCACCCTCCTCGGCCGGACGGCGACCTTCCTGGACGCCTGGTCCAAGGGCGCCGAACTCTGGCGGACCAACGAGGCGAGCCGCTCCTTCTACAAGACGAGGGAAGCGCAGAAACTCTTTGGTCCCGTCGCCCTTGAGGAACGCGACCTCGGGCTTCAGTACGGCAAGGCCGCGGCCGCGGTCGAGTTGCTCGCCTCCGATCTCTCTCGCCACGCCGACCTCGTCCTCAGGTCGCTCAAGGCGGCCGCGGACAAGTCGGGACAGAAGCGCGACTACAACCGCCTCGGCATCGTCGCGGCGCAGTTCGCCCGCTACCGCGAGGCGGAGGACGCCCTTTCCCGCGCGGTGAGGCTCGATCCCAAGTACGTCTCGGCCCTCGTCAACCTGGGGAACGTGAGCTACCTCCGCAAGGACTACGAGAAGGCGATAGCGTCCTACCGGCAGGCGCAGGCCGCGCTCCTCGCAGCGGGCCCCAAGGCCGCGGCCGCCGCCTCCTTCGCCGTGTACGTTAACCTGGCCCGCGCCTATACCGCGGCGGGCCGCGGCGACCAGGCCCGCCAGGCCCTCGCGCAGGCGGAAAAGCTCGATCCCGAACGGGCCCTGGCGCTGGCGGGCGCCGCCGTCGGCGCGGTGACGACGGGGCGGGCCGCGGACGCGGGCGCCGAAGGGCGCGTGCTCTTCGTCGCCGGAACGGAGGATGAGCCATGAAGCAGCGATCGCCTTTCCGCGCAGCCTTGGCTCTCGGCGTCATGGCCGCGTCGATCTTCCTCGCCGCCTGTCCCCAGCCGATCGATGGCAGCGTCGCCTCCAGGATGACCGACCGCTCCCTGCCGAGCGTGTCCATCCTTTCCCCGATTGAAGGCTCGTCCTACGCGCAGACCCTCCTCGTTCAAGGCCTGGCCTCCGACGACGGGAGCCTGGCGGAAATCCGCTACGCCGTCTCCGGCGTCCTCGGGCTCCTGTCCTCGGGCGCGGCGGCGATCGGCCCGGGCGGCGCCTTCCAGTTCTCGGTGGACACCGTCGCCTTCTCCGGACCCCTCGCCGTCGTGGTCGAGGCGGTGGACTGGAACGGCAACGTGGCCCGGGCGAGCGTCTCCCTCGCCCCGGGGGCGAGCTCCCTGTCCTCCTTCACGGCCGTCGCCTCCAGCAAGTCGGTGAGTCTTTCCTGGGAGCCCGTGGCCGGCGCGACGGGGTATACGGTCTACTGGGCGACCGGAAGCTCGACGCCGACGGTGAACTCGCCGGGACGGGCCACCTTGGCCGCCGGCGCGACCTCCTACGACCTCTCCGGCCTGCCGAACGCCCTCCTCCATACCTTCATGCTCAAGGCGACGACCGCCGCGGCCAGCTATTGGTCGGGTTTCGTGAAGGCCCTGCCGCTCTCCTCCCTCACCCTGGCGCCCTTGGTCTCGGGCGGCTACGGCGAGATACGCCTCGAGTGGGACGGCGTGGATGGCGTCGCCGAGTACGAGATCTACCGCGCCGTGGACGATCCCGCGGGCGGCTTCGAAAACCTGGCGGGCACCGTTTCCGGTACGAGCCATGTCGACGTCGCCGTGGCCGACGGGCATTGGTACTACTATCGCGTCCGCGCAAACGTGGCGGGCGCCCCCTTGAGCGCCGCCAACGGCGCGCAGACCGCGCCGCTGCCCCCGGCGGCGGAGCGGCTTTCGAGCGTGACCCTGCCGGTCACCGCCTCCCGCGCCCGCTCCTACACGGCCTCGGGCGCGACGACCGTCTACGTCGCGTCGGGGAGCGCGGGCATCGCCGTGGTCGACGCATCGGATCCCAAGCGGCCGGTCTATGTCCGCACGCTGTCGGGCCTGACGAACGCGCGCGACCTCGAGGTCGCGACGATCTCGGGCACGCCCTACCTCTTCGTCGCCGACGGGACGGGGGGCCTCCGGGCCTTCAGCCTGTCCTCGCCGACCGCGCCGGTCCTCGTCGGCACCCTCGCCGGCCTCGACGCGCGGCAGGTTGCGGTGGCCGGGACGGGGACGCGGGTCTTCGTGTTGGACGCGACGGGTGGATCGAGCATCGCGGTGGTCAGTGTCTCGAACCCCGCCGCCATGGCGCTCTTGGGCACGGCATATTCCAACGCGACCTATGATTTCTCCTCCGGCGATCTCTTCGTGGCGGACAGCGCGACCTATCCGAGTTATGACTTCATCTACGCGACCGCGCGCAACACGGTGCCCGCCAACAACAACCGCCGCGAGGTCCTGGAACTGTACATGAACAAGAGCGGCGCGACCTACACCTTTTGGTATACGCACAGCGACGCCAACTTCAACTACGACAAGCTGGCGGTCGCGGGTAGCTACGTCTACGCCCTCGCCACGCGCAACACCATGCTGGAGCCGCCGCCGAACTACGCCCTCTTCGTCCTGAACCGCCACCTCCTCTCGCAGGCCGGCCTGAGCGCCGAACTTCGCGGCTATCCCGCGGAGATCCGCGTCCGCGGGACCAAGGCCTATTCCGTCGACGCCATCGGCGTCCAGACCTGGAACGTCGCGACGCCCGCCTCGCCTATCAACGAGGAGAACCTCAACACGCAGGGAAGTCCTACGGGCATCGACACGACGGCCTCCACCCTCTTCGTCGCCTCGGGGATCAACCTCCTCCAGACGATCGACATCGCGGCCCCGGCCACCCTGACGACTACGGCGAGCGCGACGCCCGTCACGAGCGGTCTGGCCCCGCGCGGCCGCTATGCCTATGCGACGACCGGCTCGGGAGCGGGCGCCGTCCTGCGCGTCTACGACCTCGTCAATCCGGAGGCGGGCGCCGGCGCCCTGCCCTCGGTCGCGGTTTCCGCCGCGATCCCCTTCGCCAACAAGGTCGCCCTATCGGGGAACTACGCCTTCGTGACGACGAGCCAGGGCAAGCTCCAGGTGGTCGACATCACGAATCCCCTCGCGCCGGTCCTGCGGGGGACGGGTTCGAGCCCGTCAGGAAGCCTCAACGGTCTCGTCGTTCGCGGTGATTACGCCTATTGCGCCGGCTCGCTCGGCTTCCTGATTTTCGACGTGGCCGATCCCGACCTGCCAATCCTGCCAGCCCTCCTCGATGCCGAGGGCCTGTCCATGACCGACGTCGCCATCCGGGGCGACCGGGCCTACGTGACGGACGGCAGCTACTTCCAGCCGAACAGCCTGAAGATCGTCGACATCGGGGATCCGCGCAATCCCGCGCTGTTGGCCAAGGCCTTGACCGGTGCGGTCATCATCTCGGGCGTGGAGCTTTCGGGGAAATGGGCCTTCGTCACCGATGGCATGCCGGGCGCCGGCCTCTGGGCCGTCGACATCGACGAGGCGAGTTCCACCTTCCTCACGGATTACGGCCCCGCGGACACCGAGGCCGCCGGGAACAGTACCGCCGGCGCCTTGGTCCTCGCCGGCTCCTGGGCCTTCGTACTCGACGACGGAGCCGGGCTTGTCCAGCTCGACATCTCCGATCCCGTCGCCTACGGCACCTCGCCCCCGGCGACCAACGCGGGTTTCATCGCGCAGACCGCCGCCATCGGCACGTCGGGGCTCGCCGACGTGGCGCTCTACGGGCGCTATCTCGTCGTCGCCGACACGAGCCTGGGAATCAAGATCGTGAAGTTGTACTGAAAGCGGCGCGAGATCGCCCAACCCTCGACTCCGGACGGCGCGCCGCGCCGGCCGCGAGCCGGCGGGGGCGTTTCGCCGGAAGGATGGTTCGATGGGAGTCCGGGGAAAGTCGCCGGTCTATTACCTGC
>DAINBW010000056.1:0-10129 GCA_036732745.1 Spirochaetales bacterium
GCGAGCGCGCTCGGGGCGGGCAAAAGAGAGCTCGCCCGCCATCGCCCGGACAAGGCGCTGGCGCCGCTCAGGGCGGCCGTGGCCGCCTGCCCCGCGAGCCAGGCCGCCGATTTGGCCGAGCGGCTCTATTGGCTCGCCGTCGCCCTCCTCAGGCTCGATCGTCCCGAGTTGGCGGTAAAGAGCCTGGCCTCGGCCCAGAAGCTCCGGCCCCGCGGCCCCGCGCGGCGGGCTTACACCCTTCGCGTGAACGACTATGGCATGCCCCGCCGTTCCAAGCCCGAGCTCGACGATTTCTACGCCTTCTACTCATTACAGGCCTGCCGCTATTTGTCCGCTCGGACGGGGAACCGCTTCGGCTCCAACGGCGAAAAGGACGCGGTGACGCGGATCATCGCGGAGTCGTGGACGGGCCTGCGCGCTTCGGGTCGGCTTGCCGGACTCCGTTGCGGCGACAAGCTGTCGCTCTTCAAGTCCTGGCCGGTGGCCTTCCCGAGCTTCGTTTCCGGTGTCGCCGGCCACACGGGCAGGCGCGACGGCCAGCCCGGCGAGATCGTGGCGGGGAACTTCCGGCGCGGACGGGCGCAGGGCGCCGACGAACGATGCTCCTGCGGCTCGGGTTTGGCCTATCGTTGCTGCTGCGGCCGGCTGGCGAGCCCTCGCGAGTTCACCTGTGAGTGATTCGGAAACAGTCTGGCTTGATTCCCGCCCGACTGTGTGAAAAGGAACCACTCCCAAGCCCTCCCGCCCGACCTTGTTCCGCTATGATCCAGCTTCTCCCCGGATGGCCGCCTTCAAGGCTCGAAATTCGCCCCGGTTCGCGGCCTTGGGGGCGATTTTAGGCCGCGTCGAGGTCTCGGGGCGCCGTAGGAGTCCGAAACATGGTCTGGTGGTAATACTCGATCAGGCAAGTAAATAGTATGGATCGGCAAAGGGTCCGGGTGTCGTTCCGCGGCGGGGGTATCAAAAAAAGCGGGAAAATATTCCGGAAGCGCGGCTGTTGGCACGGAACGTGCATTATTAATGGCGTAACCGGAGGTTATCATGGCCCGCAAGTCCACCTGCATCAACGATTCGAGTTCCTGCGACGAGAATGTGCTTTCGATGTACCTCAAGGAAATCAACCGCATTCCCCTCCTCACCCGCGAGGAAGAAGATAGATACGCCCGCGCCGCCGCCAAGGGAGAGCAAGCCGCCAAGGACATGCTCGTCAAGGCGAACCTGCGCTTCGTGGTGAACGTCGCCAAGAAGTACCAAAACCAGGGCCTGCCCCTCGCCGACCTCATCTCCGAGGGCAACATCGGCCTCATCAACGCGATCGAGCGCTACGACGTGGACAAGGGCTACCACTTCATCTCCTACGCCGTGTGGTGGATCCGCCAGGCCATCCTCAAGGCCGTCTGCGAGAAGTCGCGCCTCATCCGCCTGCCCCTGAACCGCGCCAACGAGCTCGTCCAGATCGAGAAGGCGCGCAAGGTGCTCGAGGGTTCCCGCACCGAGGACGAGGAGATCCGCGAGATCGCCCGCCTCCTCGGCATGGAGTCCGACCACGTCGCCGACCTCGTCGCCGTGAGCCGCGAGCTCGTGTCCCTCGAGACGCCGGTCTTCGACGAGCGCGACTCCTCCACGGTGGGCGACTTCGTCGAGAACAGCGCCTATGTCTCCCCCGAGGATTACGCGATCGAGGAGAACCTCAAGGCCGACATCAACGCCGTCCTCTCCACCCTGTCCGACAAGGAGCGCGAGGTGGTCGAGTACCGCTTCGGGCTCAACGGGCGCCGGGCGATGAGCCTCAAGGAGATCGGGGACCGTTTCAGCCTCACGAAGGAGCGCATCCGGCAGATCGAGAAGAACGCGCTGAAGCGCCTTTCCCAGCCCAACCGCTCCGAGCTCCTGGAGAGCTACGTGGCCTGACGAGGGACTTGCTCCGTCTGATAAAGCGCTCCGCGAAGGGGCGCTTTTTTTTGTGGAAGAGCGAAACCACGGGAGAGAGGAGAGGAAGAGGAACACGAACAGCACGAAGGGAAGAGCACGAACGGCACGAATAAGAGATAGGAGGAACCACCGAGGACACCGAGACACACGGAATGGAGAGGGGGGAAGAGAAACACGAACAGCACGAAGGGGAAAGAAGACACGAACATCACGAACAAGAGAGAGGAGGAACCACCGAGGACACCGAGACACACGGAGTGGAGAGGGGGGGGGAAAGGAACAGGAGCGGCACGAAGGGGAGGAAGGCGCGAGGTAGAGGCTTGGGGTGGTAAGAGGAACACGAACAGCACGAAGGGAAGAGCACGAACGGCACGAATAAGAGAGAGGATGGAACCACCGAGGACACCGAGACACACGGAGGGAGAGGGGAGGAAGAAAAACAGGAGCGGATAGAAGGGAGGGAGGGTGCTGGGGATGAGGCGAGGATGGGATACCTAGTCTCGGGGCTCGCCGTGGCTAATCAGCTTGATCCCTTGGTGACGGCCTCCCAGAGGCCGGCGAGGTACATGGCGCCGAGGGCGCGGTCGTAGAGGCCGTAGCCGGGTTTGCCGGTTTCGCCCCAGATCATGCGGCCGTGGTCGGGGCGGATGATGCCGTCGAAGCCGGACTCGTGGAGGGCGCGGACGATAGCGTACATGTCGAGGCTGCCCGCGGCGCTCGGGTGGGCGGTTTCGTGGAAGTCGCGCTCGCCGGAGCGCTGGATGTTGCGGAGATGGGCGAAGGGGAGTTTGCCTCCGAGGGCGCGGATCATCGCGGGGAGGTCGTTGGCCGCGTTCGGGCCGAGGGATCCGGTGCAGAAGGTGACGCCGTTGGCGGGGCTGTCGACGATGCCCGTGAGGCGCTTCAGGGCGGTCTCGTCCACGACGATGCGCGGGAGGCCGAGGATGTCCCAGGGCGGATCGTCCGGGTGGATGGCGAGGCGCACGCCTTCGCTTTCCGCGACGGGTACCACCGCCTTCAGGAAGTAGGCCAGGTTGTCCCAGAGGGCCTCGCGCGAGAGGCCCGCGTAGGCGTCGAGGGCGGCGCGAAGCTCGGTGCGCGTATAGGCCTTGGCCCAGGCGGGGAGGTCGAAGGCGCCTTCGCCCTCGAGCATCGCGTCGAGGGCGGCGTCCGCGTAGCCGAGGCTCGAGGAGCCGTCGCGCAGGGGGCGGGCCATTTCCGTGCGGGTCCAGTCGAAGACCGGCATGAAGTTGTAGCAGAGGGTGCCTATCCCGAGTCGGCCGAGGACGCGGACGCTTTCCCGGAATGCTTCGATGTAGCGGTCGCGGCTCGGGAGGCCGAGCTTGATGTCCTCGTGGACCGGCACGCTTTCCACGCAGTCGAAGGCGAGGCCGGACTCTGCTATGCGCGCCTTGAGGGAGGCGAGCTCGGCTTCGGTCCAGGCCTGTCCCGCGGGAACATGGTAGAGCGCGGACACGATGCCCGAGACGACGGGGATCTGCCGGATCTTGTCGAGGGTGACCGGATCACCATCGCCGAACCATCTGAATGCAATCTGCATGAAGGCGATAGTAGCTCGGGTGGACCCGTGGCGGCAAGGCGCGGCGCCTCCCGTCTTGACGCCCGCGCGCGGCGCAAGCTAGTATGGGGCCAGCGTCCCGCGAGCCGGAGTTACCGAAAACGCCGGCAGGATTCGCGGGGCGAAAATATATTTCCTTTAATCGCCGAAAGGCGACGGCTACAATCGCGACCGTCGTACGACGCGAGCTCCCGGCGAGCGGCGAACGACGTCAACCAAGTTCTTGAGTCGCCGAAAGGCGACGACGACAATCGCGACCGTCGTATACCGGTATTACCCGAGCTTCCCAAGCTCGAGAAGCGGGTTCGACTCCCGTCGGTCGCTACTACGATAACCCCCGGCAAGCCGGGGGTTTTTTGTCGCCATAACGCCGACGGGAGTCGAACGCCCGCGCGCGCCGCGCGGAGCGCGGGAAGGCGAACAGGATGTTCGCCGCCAGCGCGCGGGCGCGGCCCGGAGCGAGCCGACAGGAAGTCGGCAAGCGGAGGGCGACTCCCGTCGGTCGCTCGTAAAACCAAGGCCCGGCTCTGCCGGGTCTTCTTTATTTGGGCGTCAATTCTACAGGGAAACGGCGATTGACAACCGGGGATCGATGGGCTTATGGTAAGACGTGGGGGTTATCGATGAACACGGTTGTTGTTTCCAGCAAGTACCAAGTGGTGATACCCAAAGAGATCAGAGACATGGCGGGCTTGGAGGTCGGGACCAGGCTTGAGGTCATCTCCTACGGCAGCAGGATAGAGCTTGTGCCGATTCGTCCCATGACCAGCCTGAAGGGCGTTTTCAAAGGCCTCATTACCGAGATCACGCGGGATGACGATCGGCCATGAACGTCGTGGACTCCTCGTGCTGGCTCGAATTCTTCGCAGGGACCGAGACGGGCGAAATCATAGCTCCCGTCGTGGAAAAACTGGAGGAGTTGCTGGTTCCCTCGATAACCATCTACGAGGTTTTCAAGAAGCTGGTGGTCGAGCTTGATGAGGACAGGGCGATTCTGGCGGCGGCTCATATGAAGCAAGCAAGGGTTGTCGATCTGGATTCGGATTTGGCGATCTTCGCGGGCATGATCGGCAAGGAGCACAAGCTGTCGATGGCCGACAGCATAATTTACGCGACCTGCAAAAAGAACGACGCTGTTCTGTGGACGCAAGATAAGCATTTCAAGACCTTGGACGGCGTGAGGTATTTCGAGAAGAGCTAGCCTCCCGAGACCTTTCGCCCACGCCATTGCCCCTCCTTCCCGGCCGGTGCTACCCTCGTTCCATGCACATCCTTCCCGGCCTCACCTCCACCGACAAATCAGCCATCAAGCCCTTTATCGCTGAGCTCAAGGCCTCCAAGGTGCGGGAGATAGCCTGCTTCCCCACCTGCCTGGAGCCGGCGGAACGAGCCGCGCTTTTCGCCGAGCTCGAATCGGTGCCGGGCTTGCGCATTCCCCACGTGCACTTGCGAAGCGAGATGGGGCATGAGGAGATCGCTTATCTCGCGGGACGCTTCGGCACCGAGGTCTTCAACGTGCACGCGGGACGGAGTTCGCATCCCTACTCGGTCGATCCGGGCGCCTTCCGCGGCCGCATCTTCATCGAGAACTCGGACGCTCCGCCCGGGCGCGAGGACCTGGCGGGCTGGGGCGGGGTCTGCGTCGACTACGCGCACTGGGAGGCGGCGAGGCTGGAGGGGAAGGCCGGCTACGAGGGTTTCGAGGGGCTGCTTGGGGACTGCGTGATCGGCTGCTGCCACATCTCGGCGGTGCGGCCGGGGATCCGCTCGCCCTGGGGCGGCTTTGACCATCACCGTTTTGAAAGCCTCGAGGACCTGCGGTACATGGAAGGCTATCGGGCCTGGCTGCCGGCGCTGTGGGCGAGATTGGAACTGGAGAATGGCTTGGCCGAGCAGCTCGAGGCGATAGCCTTTCTGAGGCGGCTGTTGGATTAAGCAGAGGAACACGAACAGCACGAAGAAGAAAGAAGACACGAAATAAACGAAGTTGAGGAGAGGAAAGGCAAAGCTTCAGAACTCCACGGTGAAGCCGCGGAAGGCGCGGGTCGGGGACCTGCGGTAGGCTTTGACCGATTCGATCCAGGCGCCGGGAGGGCCTTGGTGGAGCCAGGCGAGGTAGGCTTCGAGGGCGTCGGGCGGGCCCTCGGCGCGGGTTTCCACGGTGCCGTCGTCCAGGTTGCGGACCCAGCCGGAAAGGCCGAGGCGGCGGGCTTCCTCGCGGGCGGAATAGCGGAAGCCGACGCCTTGGACGCGGCCCGAGATGATGGCTTCGATGGCTTCCATCGCTTCGATGGCCTGGGGCGAGGGTTGCTGCGAGGCTTGGCCGGGGGACGGGGCAGCCGGCTCGGGGGCGCCGGCGCCGCTCGTTCCGCCCGCGGGGGGCTTATTGGGCCGGGTGGCCAGGGGGCGACTCCAGGAGCCGGGCCACGTGGGCCTCGAGCTCGCCGTAATCGAAGGGCTTGTAGACGACCTCGAAGGGGATGTGGAAGTCGGGGCGCAGGAAGCCCGAGGTGATGACGACCCGCTTGTCCACGCAATACTTCTTGAGGAACTTGATCCAGTAATCGCCGCCGAGGACGTCCATGCGGTAGTCCGTGACTATGATGTCCACCTCGTAGTCGAGGAGTTGCTTGATGGCGCCGACGCCGTCCGAGGCGACGAGGACGTCGTAGCCCTTCTTGCGCAGGTAGTCGCGCAGGGTCAGGCGAATCGCGTCCTCGTCCTCGACGACGAGGATCAGTCCCTTGCTAGGCATCGCGCTCCTTCACCTTCCCGGCGAGGTCGGCGACCGTCTTGGCGAGCACCTCGAAGTCGAGGGGCTTGGCGAAGAAGGCGTCGGCGCCGTCGGCGAGCATGGCGTCCTTTTCCTCGGGGCGGTCGAGGCCGGTGACCGCGATCACGAAGGGCTTGCCGAAGACGGGGTCCTCCTTGATCTTGCGGCAGATGGCGTGGCCGTTCATGCCGGGGAGGTCGACGTCGAGGACGATGAAGCCGGGGCGCTTTTCGGAGATGAGGCGTCCGGCTTCGAAGCCGTCGTGGGCCTGGCTGATCTTGTAGGCGGGGAGTTTTTTCTCGAAGTAGCGCCGGACGAGTTCGTTGAGCTCCGCGTCGTCGTCGACGATGAGGATGGAGGACCACTCGACGTCCTCCTTGAAGTGGTCTTCAAGCTCGGGGGGGATGCGCATGCCGCGGTTTTCAAGGAAGCCCATGAGGTCTTCGGCATAGATTCGGTATTGGCCGCCGGGGGTGGTGAAGGCCTTGAGATAGCCGTTCCTGATCCAGTTGATCGCGGTCTGGTTGACCACGCCGCAGAGGTTCGCAACCTCGAGGGCGGAGAATATTCGGACTTTCTTGACGTTCTTGGGCATGGCACGTCCTAGTGCAAAGATTCGGTCATTATAGCCATTATATCCACAATGTCAAAGGGCAAAAAATCCCTGAACCCTCAAGGAGGATTTCGAGAAAATGGTAACATAGGCGGAACGCGACCGCCAGCGCTATTTTGCATTTTTTTATCGAACCTCCACGGGATTTTGCGCGAATCGGAAACGGCGGGGCGGCGGCGGCTTGAATTTTCGGCGCGCTTTCCGTACCGTAGCCCTCATGGAATTGAACGAAGCCACCATCGCGGAGCTCAAGATCGACGAGGTCGCGGTCATGAACCGCATCGCCACCGAGCTCGGCATCAAGACGAGCCAGGTCTCCGCGGTCGTCACCCTCATCGGCGAGGGCTGCACCGTCCCCTTCATCAGCCGCTACCGCAAGGAGCGGACCGGGAGCCTCGACGAGGTCCAGGTCAGGGACTCGGCCCACAAGTTCGAGAGCTACAAGAATCTCGAGGAACGCCGCATCGAGGTCATCAAGGGCGTCTTTGAGCTCGGGAAGCTCAGCGAGGAGCTCTTCAAGAACATCAAGAAGGCTTCCACCCTCGCCGAGATCGAGGACATCTGGACTCCGTTCAAGAAGAAGAAGAAGACCCGCGGCATGCTCGCGGAGGAGCGCGGCCTCGCGCCCCTCGCGGCGGTCATGCTTTCCGGCGACGAGAAGGCCGTCGAGGAGGCCGCGCCCGCCTACGTGCGCGAGAGCCCGGACAAGCCCGAGCTCGCCGTGGCGAGCCCCCGCGACGCCATCCAGGGCGCGATGGACATCCTGGCCGAGCGCCTCTCCCAGGATCCGGACAACCGCGCCGCGGTGAAGTCCTTCTACCTCAAGTCCGGCTCCCTCAAGTCAAAGGGCGTGGGCGACGAGGCCAAGAAGGAAAAGTCCACGTACCAGATGTACTGGGACTACGCCGAGCCCCTCAACACGCTCAAGCCCCACCGCGTCCTCGCGGTCAACCGCGGCGAGCGCGAGGGCGAGCTCGAGGTCAGCCTGGAGGTGAACGAGGACGAGGCGGTCGAGCTCCTCAAGCACCGCGCCTCCCCGAACAACCGCTACCACGCCGAGGCGGTCGACGACGGCCTTCGCCGCCTCCTTTCCCCCGCCGTCCTCCGCGAGCTCCGCTCGGACGCCCTGGAGGCGGCCGACGGCCACGGCATCGAGGTCTTCTCCGAGAACCTCAAGAACCTCCTCATGCAGCCGCCGATCAAGGGAACCCGCGTCCTGGGCGTGGACCCCGGCATCCGCACCGGCACGAAGTGCGCCGCCCTGGACGAGACGGGCAAGTTCCTGGACTACTTCGTGATCTACCAGGAGCAGAAGCCCGAGGAGGCCAAGAAGGCCATCGCGGCCGCCATCAAGAAGCACGACATGCGCCTGGTCGCGGTCGGCAACGGCACCGCGAGCCACGAGGTCCAGGAGATCGTCGCGGCCGCCATCGGCGAGGCCGGCGGAACTTGCGAGTTCACCGTCGTGGACGAGGACGGCGCCTCCGTCTACTCCGCCTCCGACGTGGCTCGCGAGGAGTTCCCCGAGCTCGACCTCACGATCCGCGGCGCCATCTCCATCGGCCGCCGCCTCCAGGATCCCCTGGCCGAGCTCGTCAAGATCGACCCGAAGTCCATCGGCGTCGGCCTTTACCAGCACGACGTCAACCAGAAGAAGCTCTCCGAGGGCCTGGACGAGGTCGTCGGCTCCGTCGTAAACCGCGTCGGCGTCAACCTCAACACCGCGAGCCAGTCCCTCCTCCGCTACGTGTCCGGCATCAATTCGGGCCTGGCGAAGAAGATCGCGAAGTACCGCGAGGCGAACGGCCGCATCCCCGGCCGCGACAAGCTCCGCGACATTCCCGGCCTGGGCGAGAAGACCTTCGAGCAGTGCGCCGGCTTCCTCAAGATTCCCGAGAGCCCGAACCCCCTCGACAACACCTGGGTCCACCCGGAGAACTACGCCCTGGCGGAGGAGCTCCTCCCCATCGTGCGCGGCGGGCGCGACCCCTCCCACGAGGAGCGCGCGGCCCTCAAGGCCAAGTACTCGGTCGGCGAGACGACCCTGGACGACATCGTCGCGGAGCTCAAGAAGCCGAACCGCGACCCGCGCGAGGGCTTCCCCAAGCCCATCCTCCAGAAGGGCGTCATCAAGTTCGAAGACCTCCACGAGGGCATGATCGTCAAGGGCAAGGTCAAGAACGTCGTGGACTTCGGCGCCTTCGTCGACATCGGCATCAAGGAGAGCGCCCTCATCCACGTCTCCGAGATGTCCGACCGCTTCGTGAAGGACCCGATGGAGGCCCTCAAGGTCGGCGACGTGAAGGACTTCCGCATCATCAGCCTGGACGCGGCGCGGAAGCGCATCGGCCTCTCCCTGAAGAGCGACAGCTCCCAGGGCGGCGGACGCCAGGGCGGCCAGCCCCGCGGCGAGGGACACGCGCAGGCGAGGCCCGGCCGCGAGGGCCAGCCGCGGCGCGAGGATGGGCGGCGCGAAGGTCCGGCCGGCGGCGAGGCGCAGGGCGGCGCCCCGTCCGGCGCACGGCGCGTGGTCGTCGTGAAGAAAGGCGCGGAGGGAGAGCCGCGGCGCGACGCCGGGCAGAGGCCGCAGCCGCAGGGCGGCGCTCCCCGTCGGGACGAGCCGCGCCGGGACGCCTATCCCCGCGACGACCGGGGCCCGCGGCAGGAAAAGAGCTGGGAAGCGCGGAAGCCCGCGCCGAAGGAAGACGACGGCACCATGTACAATCCCTTCGCCGAGTTGCTTAAAGGTAAATTGGACAAGGGAAGCCGCAAGTAATTCGCCGAACGGCCGCCAGGCCGCTCGGCGCCGCCGGGACGCGCGAGCGGCCCGGCGCAATCCATTCGCCGAACTGCTAAAGGGTAAAATAGACAAGGACAAGAAGAAGTAGGCTGCCGCAAAGAACGGTTGGCTAGGAAGGAGGGCGTTCCCGAGAGGGGGCGCCCTTTTTGTTTGGGGATGGGCTATGGGAAGGTGCGATAGGGAGAGGAGAGTAGAACCACCGAGGCACACCGAGGCACACCGAGGAAGAGGTTCAGGAGGCGCACGGTTTTTGATGGGAAGATTTTTTGGAAGAGGAACACGAACGGCACGAAGGGAGAATGGACACGAACGGCACGAAGGAGAAGGGGAAAGGTAAGGGAGAAGAGAGGAGGGATGTCGCACACGGAGGCGCGGAGGCGCTAAGGGAGAGGGGAGAGGAGAGAGCGGAGAGGAGAGAGCAGGGCGGCGAAG
>DAINBW010000057.1:0-10056 GCA_036732745.1 Spirochaetales bacterium
GGCGGCGCGATAGGCGGCATCGCCCGAATCGCGGGCGAAGGCCGCGAGGCCCTCGCCGTAGAGGGAGGCGAAGGGCAGGTCGAGCTTGGCGTCGCCGCCGGCGATCCAAGTCCCCGCCGCGCCGTCCCAGGCCCCGATGACTGAGCAGTCCGCCGCGCCCCCGACGAAGCCGGCCGCCCTGAGCGCGTACCGTCCCGAAGCTAGGTCGGTGGCCGGCGCGGCCACGGCCTCGGCGAGGGCGAGGGGCCCGAGCTCGGCGGTGAGCCGGAGCGCGTCCGTTCCCCGGCGGGCGATGGCGAGCGGCGAATACTCCGCCTCCGCGAAGATGTCCGCCGGGCTGAAGAGCCTGCCCTTGCCGAAGTTGAGCACCTGCCTGCCCAGGGTCGCCTTGAAGCCGCCTCCGCGAAGGCTCGCGTACAGGCCGCGGACCCGGGCGGACAGCGCTGTTGCGGGCGCCTCGGTACCCGCGAGGGCGGCGGCGGGGGCATAGACCGCGTCTCCCGAGGCGCCGGACTTGGCCTCGAGCCAGGCGGCCGCCGCGGCGGCGCCCGTATGGACGGCGGCCTCGAGATCGAGCGCCGCCCGCGCGCCGCCCGATTGCGCCGACAGCCGCGCCTCGAAGGTGGAGCTGCCGCCGTAGCTCCAGGACGCGCCGGCGGACAGCCCGCCGGCGGCGTAGGCGCGTTGGGAAAACGCGCCGCCGAAGGCCTGGGAGGCTTCCTCCGCCGCGCCGAGGCCCGCGGCCAGGGCGAGAAGGCCCGCGAGGATGGCCGTTCGCGCGCTCCTCCGCGCCAGCGCGGCCACCGGCGCCGGCGCTGGCGCCGCAGCCCGCGCGGCTACCCGCGCCCGCGCGGCCACGCCCGCCGCCCCATCCGACGGGCTCATTTCGTGAGCTCCCCCAGGGAGAAGCGCGAGGCGGGAATCGCCGCGTCGAGCTTGAGTTCGCTCATCGTGACGACGGTCTTGGAACCCTTCTTGAGGGCGCTCTCGATCTCCGAGGAGACGGGGAACCAGCGGCCGCCGATCCGCGACAGCTCGAGGACCCGCGTCGTCTTGAGGAGCTTGCCGCTCCGCGCGTACATCTCGCCGCGCAGGCCCACGAAGCGCTCGCGGTCCACCCAGACGAGCCTGCGGTCGTAGTTGGCCGTCGGCGTCTTCGCCTTGAGCTCGACGACCCAGCAGGGCCTCCCCTCCAGGTCCTCGGCGCGGAGCACCGCGGCCGAGTATTTTTCGAGGAGGGCGTCCGACTCGAGGGCGTCCTCGTAGGAGAGGTCGCTGCCCATCATGCCTTCCTTGAGGAGGTGGCCCGAGATCTTCACCGTGTCGTTCTCCTTGGGGAAGTACATCCAGAGCTCCTTGCCGACCTTGAGCATGCGCACGCCGCGATCCTCGGGGTTCGTGAATTCCACGAGGGCCTTGGAATCGCCGAGGGCGGAGGCGCGCATCGTCTTGACCCGGGTCTTGCCGCCGGAGACGATCTCCATGCGGCCGGAGTATTCGATCGAGCCGAAGGCCTGGTTCGCGTCGACGCGGCGGAGCAGTTCCTCCGCCGGGGGAAGCTCCGGGCCCGCCGGGGCCTGGGCCGCGGCGGGAGCCGCCCGGCCGGCGGGGGCCAGGCCCAAGACCAAGGCGAGTGCCAACGGCGCGGCGCGCCGCAACAGGGTGATTCGCATCACGCGCTCCTTATCGAGTCGATGGGATTCATCCGCGCCGCGCCGCGGGCGGGCAGGACGGAGACAATGGCGGATACGGCGACGCCCAGCGCGAAGACCGCCAGGGCCGCCAGGGGATCGGCGGTCGTGTAGACGATGTTGTCCATGGGCCAGTCGAAGCCCGCCATCGCCTGGGTGAAGTCGAAGCCGACCCGCGAGAACACGAGGTTGAAGGCGAGGCCGAGCCCCACGCCGATCGCGGAGCCCAGCGCCCCGAGGGCGCTGCCCTCGGCCAGGAAGAGCCACAGGACCTCGCGGGAGGGCATGCCCATGGACTTGAGGATGCCGATCTCCTTGCGGCGCTCGAGCACCACCATCATCATGACGTTGGTGATGATGAAGGCCCCGAGGAAGGCGACGACGAGGTACATCCAGACGTAGACCGAGTTCGCCATCTCGATGAGGCGCGGGAAATCGCCCAGCGCCGTCCAGGACTTCGCGTCGAGCCCCTCGAAGCCGCGCGCGGCCAGCGCCTTCCCGACGAGCTCCGCGGCGCGGTCGGAGTCCCGGTAGTCCCCGAGCATGACGAGGAGTTGCTGCGAACCCTGTTCGCCGAGGGCCAGGAGTTCCCTCGCGTCCGCGATCCCGACCTGGAAGACGGCCTCGTCCATGGAGTTGACGCCGGTGCGGAACAGGCCGGCGACGCGGAAACGCTTGAAGCCGAGCCCGTAGTCGGCCCGCTGCGTGACGACCTTGAGGACGTCGCCCACGCCGAGGCCGAGGTCGCGCGCGAGCCGCTCGCCGAGGATGGCCTCGCCGGGCTTCGAGAGATAGGCGCCTCCCGGAAGGACGCTCCGGTCCAGCATGAGGAGGGAACGTTCGGCCTCCGGATCGCCCGCGACGCCGAGGGCGGCCTTGGAGCGCGCGCCCGAGGAGAGGACGACGCCGAAACGCACGCGCTCGGCGACGGACCTGACCTTCCCTTCCAGGCCGGGCGCGGCGCGGATCGCCTCGGCGACGGCGCGCGAGTCGGCTATCGTCTCGTCCACCGGCATGAAGCGCTCGCGCTCCCGGTAGCCGTCGGTGACGACGTTGACGTGGCCCGTCTCGTTTTTCGTGTAGTTCCTCACGATCGAGCCGAGGAAGCCCGCGATGAGGCCGTTCATGATCATGATGAGGAAGATGGAGATGGCGACCGAGCTCAGGGCCAGGGCGCTCCTCCGCTTGTTCCTCCCGAGATTGCGGAAGGCCATGGTGGGTATGCGCACGGCTCCCCCTTTCACGCGAACCTGAGCGCGTCGGTCACCTGGAGGCGGGCGGCGCGCTTGGCGGGTATCCTCGCCGAGACGAAGGAGACGACGAGGCCGAAGACGAGGCCGACGGCGGCGGTGCCGAGGTTCCATTCGCCGCGCATCGTGCCGGCGAGCGGGATGCCGCCCATGTCGATCTTCCCGAGGAAGGCCTCGAGCGGAATGCCGACCGAGACGAGGTACCAGACGAGGAGCAGGCCCAGGGCCACTCCCGCCGCGCTCCCCAGGAAACCGACGATGACGCCCTCCAGCGTGAAGAGCCGCTGGATCTCCCGCGGCCGCATGCCGTAGGCCCGCAGGACGCCGATCTCGCGGATCCGCGCGTAGACGCTCATGAGCACGGTGTTGACGATGCCGACGCCCGCGATGAGAAGGACGACGAGTATCAGGATCTGCGAGAACTTGCCCTTCATCTGCCGCATCGCGAGGTAGCCCTGCGCGAGTTCGCCTATCGAGTCGGCCTCGAGGCCCGGCAGGGCCTTGGCCGCCTTCGCCGCGGCCTCCGCCGACGAGGCCAGGAGGGCCGCGAAGGTGGGCGGCCGCGCCGCGGCGGCGCAGAGCTCGGTGACGAGGCCGTTCAGGCCGAGGAGCGCGTCGGCGTCCGCGTAGGACAGGTAGAGCGCGCTCTGGTTGATTTCCGGGATCGGCGTCTCGAGGAGGCCGACGATCGCGTACTCGTCGGCGTTCACGTTCCCGTAGGTCGTGCCCGCCGCGACGAGGACGTAGTCGCCGAGGCCGAGGCCGAGCTCGGAGGCGAGCGCGGCCCCCATGACGACGCTCCGCTCCGCCCCCGTTCCGAGCCACCTTCCCGCGCCGACCGAGGAGGCGATCCTGAAGACCGCGGCGTCGCGCGCCGGGTCCACGGCGGTCGCGACGACCGGGATCTCCTCGACGTAGTTCGAGACGCGCGCGACGAAGCGCGTGCGCGGCGTCACCGCGCGTATCCGCGGATCGGCCGCCGCGAGGGCCTTGGCCGCCGCCTCCGGATCGGGGACGCCGTATTCGAGGGGCGTGCCCGCGAGGTTGGCGACGTACTCGGGCGTCCGCAGCTTGAGGAAGGACTCGGTGTAGTCCACCATGTTGTCGATGGTGAGGCGGTCCATGCCGACGAGCATGGAATCCGCCATGATGAAGAGCCCGATGCCGACGCAGAGCACGACGCCGGTGATCGCGGTGCGGCGCTTGTGCCGCCAGACGTTGCGGTAGGCGATTTTCCAGAGGGTGCCCACGGCCTACCTCCTCTCGTCGCCGGTGACCGCGCCGTCGCGGAGCGTGACGATCCGCCGCGCGTGCTCCATGACGAGCCGGTCGTGCGTGGAGAACACGAAGGTCGTGTTCCGCTCCTGGTTGACGCGCCGCATGAGCTCGACGATTTCCTCCGCGGTGTGCGAATCGAGGTTGGCCGTCGGCTCGTCGGCCAGGACGACGATGGGATTCTTCACGAGGGCCCGGGCGATGGCGACCCGCTGCTGCTGCCCGCCGGAGAGCTCGCGCGGATAGCGTCCTTCCTTCCCGGAGAGGCCGACCGCCGCCAGGAGCTCGCGCGCCCTCGCGCGGATCTCCGTCGCCTTGAGCTTCCGCTCGATGACGAGGGGCAGCTCCACGTTCTCGATGACGGTCAGCACGGGGATGAGGTTGAAGGACTGGAAGATGAAGCTGACGTGCTCCTTCCGGTATTCGGAGAGCTCGCGCTCGCCGAGGCCGCGAAGCTCGCGGTCGGCGTAGACGAGGCGCCCTTCCGTCGGCGCGTCCAGGCAACCGATGATGTTGAGGAGGGTTGTCTTGCCGGAGCCCGAGGGACCGACGACGGCGAGGTACTCGCCCCTCTCGATCTCGAGATCGACGCCCCCGAGCGCCACGACCGGGTTGCCGCCCTTGTCGTAGACCTTGCGGATTTTTTCGAGGCTCAATATGGCCATTCATTCCTCCTCTCGCGGCGCCTTGAGCGACGCGACGACGACTTCAAGCTCGGCGAGATAGTTTTCGAGCGCGCGCTTGCCGGCCGCGGCCAGGCGAACGCCGGTATAGGGTTTCTTGTTTCGGAACGTTTTTTCGATGCCGACGAATCCGGCCTCCTCGAGGACGCGGAGCTGGGTCGAGAGATTGCCCGCGGTGAAGCCGAGGGTGTCCCTGAGCTCGGTGAAGCCGATCTCGCCCTGGTTCGACGAGGACAGGTAGGTGAGGATCATGAGCCGGGCGCGCTCGTGGATCACCTTGTCGAGGGACAGCTCGGCTATCTTCCTGCCCGGCTCCCCCGCGCCTCCGCTCATCCTTCGCCCTCCGGCGAAAGGAGCCCCGCCGCGCCGAAGACCAGGAAGGCCCCGCCGTACACCACCGCCGTCCAGAGGAAGGGCGCCGATTCGATCGCGAAGAGCGCCGCCAGGGCGGTGGTCAGCGTATACCAGCCGGTGAAGGCGTATTCCCGCCGCTCGACGAGGGAACCGAATTCGAAGCAGAGGAAGGAGAAGCAGAGCGCGGTCGCGGTCACGACCTGCCAGGGACTGCCGCTCCGGACGGCGAAGGCCGAGGCCGCGGCGGCGGCCACGAGGGGCGGCACGGTGCGGTTGAAGAGGGGACCGCCGTAGACGGCCTTGAGGACGCTCAGGAAGCCGGCCTCCGCGTCGAGCTTGGCGGCGCGGCGCTTCAGGAAGAGCACCTTGGTCGCGCCGCCGGCGACGAGGAAAAGCGCCAGGAAGATCCACAGGGACCATTTCCATGCTTCGGGCAGGGCCGCGAAGCTTCCCCGCTCCAGGATCAGGAAGTGGCCGGACAGGAAAAAGGCCAGGAGAAAGAGGCCCATGGGCAGGGACAGGAGCGCGTAGAAGCGCGACGAGGCCAGGCCACGGAGGAGGGGATCGTTCTTGCGGATGGCCCGCCGCAGGACTTCGAGGTCGCGGACGAGCCCTTCCAGTTCTTCACTCTTCATGGTTTCTCCAAAAACAAGTTTGCGATACAAACCAAGAAGAAGTATAGCTTTTCCCTTTCTTTTGTCAATGACCCGTTTGGGTCTCGTGGCTAAAGCCGAGGTATGGTATAATGCTTGACCGCGCCGCGGCGCTGGAGGATGCCATGAATGAAAATGTCGACAACTCCCCCGGTTTCTATCGCGCCGAACTGAGTTCGGAGAACGCCGAACGGCTCGTTCTCCGCTTTCCCGCGGCCGATGCGGCCGCGATCGCCCATGACGGCCCGTCCATCGTCGTCGAGTTCGACATCCGCGGTCCCGCCGCCGCCCTGTCGGCCTGGCAGCCGAACATCCGCCGGATCGAGGGCATCTTGATCCTCGCCGAAGGCGAGGGCGCCGTCAAGGCCACCGACATCCGGATTCGCCTGCCCGCCGCCATCCGCGACCTCGAGATCCACTCCCGCTCCGGCGACATCGAAGTCGGCGGGCTCAACCTCGGCATTCTCGCCGAAACCGAAAGCGGCCGGGTCCGGGTGGCGGACGCCACCTCCCTCGAGGCCTTTTCCGCCTCGGGCGACATCGAGATCGAGCGGGTCGGCACCGCGGAGATCCGCGCCGGCACGGGCCGCGTCCGTTGCGTAGACTCGAGCGACGTGGTGGTCGCCCGCAGCAAGTCCGGCGACATCGACGTCGAGGACGCCGGCGGCGACCTCTACCTGGAGACCGCCTCGGGCGAGATCAACATCGCCCGGCCCCGGGGCCGCGTTCGCGCCTCGAGCCACGCCGGCGACATCGAGATCGAGGCGCCGGTACCCTTCGGCGGCGGCGAGGCGACGAGCGTCTCCGGACGCATCGGCTTCATCCTCGGCGGCGCCGACCTGGAGCTCCGCGCGGAGACCCTGTCCGGGCGCCTCATGACGCCCCACGGCGAGATCGGCAGTCCCGCCGGCCCCCGCCGCTGCGCCCTGTCCGTCGGCAAGGGCGGCCGCCGCCTCCACGCCAAGAGCATCTCGGGCGACATCGACATCGAGTACTGAGGGAATCCGCGGCCTCGGTTCGGGCACGGACCGGACGCCGCTCGGGCGTGGGCGGCCCGCGTGGCCGGGTTGCCGCGCTGCCGGGTTGCCGCGCGGCTCCCGACCGATTCCCGCCAGCCAACCACGGGTCATAAAGCCCGCTCTCGTTCGAGGGCGGGCTTTTCTCATTGGCGGCAGTCCCGGCGGGGAGGCCCGCGGGCCTTCAGCCGGGCCGTTCCGCCTGGGGCTTGTTCGCCCAGGGCCTGTTCGCCCAGGGCCTGTTCGCCCGGGGCCTGTTCGCCCGGGGCGCTTATCCCTTGGGCGGCGGGGCCTTGGCGGCGCCCGTCATCCGATCGAGTTCGAGCTTCGCGAGGCGCGGATTCGCGATCACGCAGGGACCGGCGACGCAGCCGCCCTCGCAGGCCATCACCTCGACGAGGTCGGCCTCCGGCGGCGCCGAGATCCAGGTTTCCATGAGCTTCAGGGTTTGCTTCGTCACGCCGTTGACCGCGAGGACGCGGGGCCGCGTCGCAGCGTCGGGGGTTCCGGCCGCCAGCACCGCGGCGCCGACGCCGCCGGAGGCGGCGAAGCCGCGGGCGGCCCCGTCCGCCGCCTCGCCGCTCGGGGCGGGCTCCAGCGCGCCGATGTCGAGGCCGGCGGCGACGAAGAGCGCGCCGAGCTCCTCCGCGGTGAGGACGAGGTCGACGAGGGGATGGTCCCGGCCCTCGCGCCGCTTGGCCGCGCAGGGACCGATGAAGACGCGCAGGGCGCCGGGCAGCTCGCGGGCGGCGGCCTCCGCCGCGTAGGCCATGGGGCTCGGCGTGGAAGAGACGCGATGCGCGATCTCGGGCAGGCGCTTCCGCGCGGTCAGGGTCCAGGAGGGGCAGCAGGAGGTCGCGAGGAAGCCCTCGCCCTTTTCCAGCCGCTCCGCGAGCTCTTCCGCCTCGTGCCGGGCGGTGAGTTCGGCGCCCTTCGCGACCTCGCGGACCGCCGAAAAGCCCAGGGCGCGCAGGCCAGCCGCCAGGCGCCCGAGGCCGCCGGGGAACTGCACGGCGACGGCCGGCGCCAGCAGGGCCACGGCCGGTTTCCCCGCGGCGAGGGCCAGCGCCGCCTCGACGATCTCCGAGCGCTCGGCGACGGCGCCGAAGGGGCACTCGCGGATGCACTTCCCGCAGAGGACGCAGGCGTCGTGGTCGATGCGCTCGACGCCGTCCTCGCCCTTGGCGATGGCGCCGACGGGGCAGGCCTCCTCGCAGGGGACGGGAATCTTGACGATGGCGGAGTAGGGGCAGTTCTTCATGCAGATGCCGCAGTTGACGCACTTGGCCGCGTCGATGCGCGCGCGGCCGCCCTCCATGACGACGGCGCCCTTCGGGCAGTTCATCTTGCAGGGCCGCGCCAGGCAGCTCTGGCAGGCCTCGGTGACGAGGTAGCGCGTCTTGACGCAGGCGTTGCAGGCCTCGCCGATGAGGGCCAGGACGGGCTCGTCCTTCAGCGCGGCCTTGCGCTCGGCGCCGGGCAGGGCGCTCCTTCCGGCGGCGGCCCGCGCGTACTCCGCGAGGGGCCGGTCCGCGTCGTCCAATCCCTCGGGATCGGCGCCGAGGGCGGCCATCGTCCGGAGGCGGAGGATGGCGCGGTCGTGGTGGACGCAGCAGCGGATGGTTTCCCAACCCTCGCCGGTCATTTCGTAGGGGATTCGGTCCACGCCGGACTCGAGGCGCCCCTCGCGGGCGAGCCGCGCCGCGCGAACGAGGACTTCGCGCTTGATGCGCGAGGCGTTGTTGTTGTAGTTCATGTCAGCGCCCCTCCCTTGTTCCCGGGCTTGGAGCCGCGCCGGCGTCTCCGGCGGTTTTCGCCTCGAGCCGCCGCCGGATCTCCTCGGCCAGACCGTCGACCGTCACGCCGTCCAGGGCCTCGCCGTCGATCTCCACGAAGGGCGGTCCGCCGCGCTTCCGGTCGTGGCAATGGCCCAGGCAGGTCGCGCCCTCGAGCTTGATTCGGCCGGCGAGGGCCTCGGGCAGGCGCGCCTCGATGTCGAGGAGCTCGGCGCCCCCCATCACGTAGCAGGTGGTGCCGGCGCAGACGACGACGCGGATTGGATCGCTCACGGTTGGCTCCTTCATATGAATCGCACGCGGACATCCTTGAGGAAGCGCTCCTCGAGGATGCCCGCCAGGCGCTTGACGACGTTGCGGCGGATCTCGAGCTCCACCGGCATGTTCGGGTCCTGGTGCGCCTCGTTGATCTTCGTGCCGACGACGAACTCGATGATGTCCGAATCGAGCATGAGCTCGATGGCCTGCAGGGCGGCGTTCCGGGGCAGGTCGTCAAAGCGCTCGCGGCTCGCGAGGAGCTCCGCGGCCCGGCCCAGGGTGACGATGCCCTCGGTGACGAGGTCGGCGCCCTCCATCGAGGCGGGCGGGGGGATCTGCGGATCCAGGCGGCCGAGGTCCACCTTGATCTTAGCGCCGGTTTCCCGCGCGATGATCGAGGCGGTGGTGCCGCCCGCGACGAGGCGGCGGCCGGGAAACTCGCGGAAGACGCGCGCCATCTCCACGTCGCGCTCTGGGTAGAGGGGCGGGCCGGTAAGGACGAGGAGGCGGCGGGCGTCGCGGAAGTAGACGACGCCGCAGGTGATGTCGTCGCGGGCGGCGCCCATGTCGCGGGAGAGGGCCTCGCGGACCACCGTCCGCGCCAGGTCGCGGGCCGAGACGCCGGGATCGCCGCGCACGGCGCCGAGGACGAAGTCCTCGACGGCGGGGCCCCCCCAGCCCAGGGGACTGACGCGCATGCCCATGCCCGCCTGGGTGACCCCGTCGGAGAAGACGACGAGGCGGTCGCCCGGCTTGGCGGCGAAGCTCGACCAGCGCAGGATCGCGCGGTCGCCCAGGCCACCGGAGCGGCGGCCCCGGCGGACGGGAACCTCGGTCTTGATCGGTTCGATGAGGGTCTTGTCGCGGACGAGGACGTAGGCGGGATTGTCGTACTCGACGACGGAGAGGTTTCCCGAGTCTTCCACGTCGACGAGGGTGAAGGTGGCGTAGCTGATGCGGCGCTCCGAGCAGACGGGAAGGCTCCGCATGATGACGCTGGCGGTGCGGGTGATGGGCACGTTGGAGGCGGCGCAGCCGGCGGCCATCGTCGCGGTGAGGGTCGCGAGGACATTGGCCTTC